>CAZJWW010000096.1:0-10927 GCA_964549895.1 uncultured Gammaproteobacteria bacterium | reverse complement strand
AACTGTATGCGGCGTGCTCGCAGTGGTGCCCTGCACGTCTACCCTAAAGATCAAGAGCACAAGTATCATATCGGCTTAAAACGTTTTTTTGACGAAGGTCTAACGCTTTCGCAAATTGAACACCCAAATATCGTCGGCGTATCAAATTTTTTCCGTCACAATAACACGGCTTATTTAGTCATGCGTTTTGAGCACGGCAAAGATTTACGTTGGTTTATTAAGAATACCGACTATGTACCAGATGAAGAGTTCATGTTGACGGTGTTCAGCATGGTGCTAGCCGGTCTCAAAGAAGTACATAAAAATAGCTTTTTGCACTTAGATATCAAGCCCAGTAATATTTTGTTGCGTTCAAGCGGTGTGCCATTAATTTTGGATTTAGGGGCTGCCTATAAGTTTCCGCAAAAAGAACGGCATAAAGTGAACACACTTACCCATGGTTACTCTTCACCTGAGCAGCACAGGAAAAAACCATTGGGCCAGTGCTCTGATTTATACGCTATTGCCATGACAATGCGGGCGTGCATTACGCATAAGTCTCCGCCGTCAGCAGTTAAGCGTCGAAAAAAAGATCTACTCCGCCCGCTGGCTGAAACGCATAATAAATATTATCGTTCGAATATCATTGGTGCTATCGACCAAGCCAGCCTACTCAACCATTTGGAACGACCACAAAATGTTGACGAATTTGTGGAAATAATGACGGCTCGAATCTAAAAAAACTCATGACTAAAAACTCCGACTATTTCTACTCAGTAGGTCAACAAAGCCATCAAGGTGGCCGCGATTACAACGAAGATCGCGTGGCTATCTTCGAACGCGATAACGGTTTGCTATTGGTGTTGGCGGACGGATTGGGTGGCCATGCTGGCGGTGATATTGCCTCGCAAGCATTGATTGATGCAATGGGTGACTCCTTCAATAAAGCGACGGATAAGCAATTATCCAAAGCGGATAGCTTTCTAACCTTATCAATTAATTATGCACATCACTCGGTACATCGCCATGCCGTTAATCGTGGTTTTAGTGTCGATTCCCCGAAAACCACCTGCGTGGTATGTTTGATTTACAATGGTATTGCGACTTGGGCCCATGTCGGCGACAGCCGCTTGTACTTAATCCGCAATAGAACGATTGAGTTTATCACTGACGACCATATCTCTAAAAAGCCCGGTCATGAAAATAACGCGCCTATTAGCCGTTGCGTTGGTGGCTTAGAATCACCAAAACCCGAAGTGAGTGAGCCACATGAAATGCGCGAAGGCGAAACTTTGATGCTCGCCACCGATGGTGCATGGGCTACTTTTAGAGTCGATGATTTATTCGATTACGTCGATTCAGAACACCCTACATTAGGCTTGGACAATATGCTTCAAGAACTCGAACGTCGCAATAAGGTTCCCAGCGACAATTTATCAGTAGTGGTTTGCTTTTGGGGAATACGTCAGCTCGATAAGCCATCTATAAATGAATATGAGACGACTGATACTATTCAATTACTTCACCAATCAGTGACCAGCGACAAAGAAAGGAATTTAGGCGGTGCTAACAAGAAATTCGACATGACCGACTTAGATAGCACCATCAACGAAATAGAAACTTTCATTTCGGATATCGACGACAAATTCTAATTGTAATTGTACTGTTGCCCAAGCTGGTTATGGCAGGCAACGGCACAGCGTGTTATCCAACAACCGAGCAAATTATGACTTCATCATCTCGCCCCAGTGGTCGCCAGGCAAACGAGTTGCGGGCTATTAAAATCGAACGCAACTACACCGCTCATGCTGAAGGTTCAGTGCTTATCAGCTGCGGCAATACCAAAGTATTGTGCAATGCTACTGTCGAAGCGAAAGTACCACGGTTTCTCAAAGGTAAAAATCAGGGTTGGGTTACCGCTGAGTACGGCATGTTACCTCGCTCCACTCACTCTCGCATGGGCCGCGAAGCCGCGCGCGGTAAACAATCCGGTCGTACGCAAGAGATACAACGACTGATTGGCCGTTCGCTACGAGCTGCCTTGAACTTAGAAAAACTTGGCGAGCACACCATCACTCTTGATTGTGACGTCATTCAAGCCGATGGCGGTACGCGAACCGCCTCTATCACTGGGGCTTATGTAGCACTTTACGATGCGCTGCGATCGATGCAGAACAGTAAAATGATTTCCGAAAACCCGATCGCGCGGCAAATTGCATCAGTGTCTGTCGGAATCTATGAAGGTACACCAGTCCTCGATTTAGATTATCCTGAAGACAGCAGCGCAGAAACCGATATGAACGTCATTATGGACGTCGATGGTAAGTTTATTGAGGTACAAGGCACCGCTGAAGGAGCACCCTTCAGTAGTAACGAAATGAATGCCATGCTGGAACTGGCAGACAAAGGAATTCGCGAATTAGTTGCTCATCAAAACTCGGCACTAGATATTTAACATTATTGAAAATGAAAATCGTGCTTGCCACTGGCAACCAAGGCAAGGTTGTTGAAATGCAACAAACACTGCAAAATTTCGGTTTTGAAGTGGTACCGCAAAGCGAATTTAATATTCCGGAAGCAATAGAAGACGGACTTACTTTTGTCGAGAACGCCTTAAAGAAAGCACGGCATGCTTGCAAGCATACCGGTTTGCCAGCCATTGCAGACGATTCTGGTTTGGAGGTAGGCGCCTTGCAAGGGGCCCCTGGAATTTATTCGTCACGATACGCACAAGACGACACGATAGAAGCTGGCAATGATGAGGCCAACAATAAAAAATTACTCGTCGCATTAGAGAATGAGCCAGATCGATCTGCGCGCTTTCAATGTGTCATTGTCTATTTAAAACACGTCAATGATCCTACTCCATTAATTTCGCAGGGTACTTGGGAAGGCCAAATAGCTAAAAGCCCTGCGGGTAGCAATGGCTTTGGCTATGACCCGTTATTTTACGTGCCCAGCGTGCAACAACACGCCGCTGAGTTAAGTGCGCAGAGCAAAAAGCAATTAAGTCATCGCGGCCAAGCGCTAGCCGCACTTAAAATCGCCCTTAAAGCCGAACATCAACAAATCTAAATTTTCACAATCCTAAATCATGCCTTCATCAAATTCTCTCTCACTGACCAAACATCAATCTTTTACTGGCCGATCAGGCCCTGTGGTTATATTGGTCGCCGATGGCGTAGGTGTAGCACCACCTGGGCCCAGTAACGCCGTAACCGAGGCAAACACTCCTACTCTGGATACTTTAGCTGAACAATCCTTGTACACAGAATTAGCAGCGCATGGCACGGCCGTGGGTTTGCCAAGCGATGGTGATATGGGCAATAGTGAAGTTGGCCATAATGCGCTGGGCGCAGGACGGATTTTCGCGCAGGGGGCTAAATTAGTAAATCAAGCCTTAGAAAGCGGCTCAATTTACGAAACGTCCGTATGGCAGAGCGCAATTGAACACGGCAAAGATAATACTTTGCACTTGCTCGGCTTACATTCGGATGGAAATGTTCATGCGCATACTCAACATCTTTATGCGTTAATGCAAAAAGCCGCCGAACAGGGAGTGCGCGAATGTTGTATTCATATTTTACTCGATGGCCGTGATGTGGCAGCACGCTCGGCGCTCATCTACGTTGAGCAAACCGAAAAACTCATCACGCAATTAAATGATCAATACCAAGCCAACTTTCGCATTGCTAGTGGTGGCGGGCGTATGGAAATAACCATGGACCGCTATGAAGCGGACTGGCCGATGGTGCGCCGTGGTTACAACTGCCATACACATGGTGTGGGTTCTCAATTTAAAAACGCTGTTGAAGCCGTGCGAGCAATGTACGAATCCAGTGGCAAAGACGATCAATACTTACCGGCTTTTGTGATTGCTAAAGGTGGTGAACCAGTGGGTAAAATGAATGATGGTGATGCCGTCATTTTATTTAATTTTCGCGGTGATCGAGCCATGGAGATTTCGCTAGCGTATGAGCGTGATGCTTTTGATAAATTTGATCGCAATGAACACCGACCGCACCCTGAGGTATTTTATGCCGGCATGTTGCAATACGATGGTGACGAATTGATTCCGAAGCAATACCTTGTAAACCCACCTGATATTGATCGAACTATGGTCGAGTTTATGTGTCAGGAAAAACTTAAATCCTTTGCCGTTAGCGAAACGCAAAAGTTTGGTCATGTCACCTTTTTCTGGAACGGCAATCGCTCTGGATATTTGGATGAATCGTTGGAAACTTACATAGAAATTCCCTCAGATAATATAGAGTTCAATTTAGCACCCGCCATGAAAGCGAGGGAGATCACCGAGCAAACCATCAAGCTTATTGAAAGTGGCGAATATCAATTTGGGCGCCTTAATATTGCCAATGGAGATATGGTCGGACACACGGGTGACTTAGCCGCTGCTATTGAGGCCATGGAAGTGGTGGACGAGTGTGTTGCGCGATTAATTGAGGTAATAAAAATACATGACGGAGTGTTACTCTATACCGCTGATCACGGCAATGCGGATATTATGTACACAGAAAAAAATGGTGTGCGATCACCAAAAACCAGCCACACACTAAGTCCTGTCCCATTTGCGATTGTTGATCCTAATTACAACGGTGAATATCAACTCAAAGCTCCAGCCGATGCTGGCTTAACGCATATTGCCGCTACGGTATTTAATTTGCTGGGCTACCAAGCACCAGACGATTATCAGCCTAGCTTGTTGAGTTTCAACTGAACGAAATAATTCGAGCAGAGAACTTATGACCGATACGCTCATTCACGCAGGCAATCTGATCTCAGTTTATAAAGAACGGGTTGACCTGCCCAATGGTAGCCACACCCACTTTGATATCGTCAAACATCCAGGTGGTGCCGTGGTTGCTGCTATTAATGACAAAAATGAAATTTGTTTGCTTAAGCAATGGCGGCACGCTCTTGGTCAGCATATTTGGGAATTACCAGCAGGCTGTCTTGAGCCAGACGAGCCCCCAATAGAAACCGCCAAACGTGAACTAGAAGAAGAAACTGGGGTCATTGGAACAACCTGGCAAGATTTAGGTAAGGTCACTACCACACCAGGTTTTTGTAATGAAATTTTGTATTTTTATAAGGCAACGAAGCTCAAACCCGGAACGGTAAAATTAGACGAAGCCGAACAATTGGAAGCGCACTGGTTGCCATTAGAAACCGTCGTTGAAATGGCCAAAAGCGGTGAAATAATTGATGCGAAAACGTTAGCCTTGTTGTTACGGCTCTAAACAAAGTATTGACAAAAAGCCTCTTAAATTGAATTAATCGCTAACCACAACTCTTGAATAAAAATCAATGAGTACTATAAATTTAATGCATTGATTTTAATCTTGAGTTTGAAAATTCCAATTTTTTAAGCAATATAATCTGCCGCATTTTTAACCGATCATCAACAAATAAGTCATTAGGGAGGGATTTATGCCAATGGTAAAAAATCTGCTACGAGGTTTATTTAGTAAAAATTTACTTGGTTATTCGTTTATATTTTTATTCCTCCTTACCACCGTCACATGCAGCATTGCAAATGACGACCCCTTGTCTTTCGAACGTTGTTCGGTAAAAGTAGGCGCTCAGGAAGTTGATGCGCAGTGCAGCACTCTGCGTCGCTTGGAAAATCCCGGCGACCCTTCTAGCAAAGTATTAGCGTTAGCCGTAGTCAAATTTCCGTCCCACTCTCTTAATCCGAAAAAGGACCCATTCACCGTCATACAAGGTGGACCGGGTGGCTCATCAATAGATTTAGCAGTCCTCTATCTGCCGGCCTTAGAATATATTAGGAAAACGCGTGACGTATTAGTGATCGACCAACGCGGCACAGGCAGATCCAACAAACTAAACTGTGATGCACCCGAAGACAATCAAACTCAATTCGATATCGAATTAGTTAAGCAAGAATCACAGAAATGCCTTGCGCAGCTCAGTAAAACAAGTGATTTGCGTTTTTATTCTACTAGCATCGCAGTGGATGACCTCGAAGCCTTAAGAATAGCGGCAGGCCACCCTCAACTTAATCTTTTCGGTGTTTCTTATGGCACCCGCGTTGCCCAACATTATTTACGAAAATATCCAAGCTCTGCACGCAGTGTGATTTTAGACGGCGTGGTACCAATAGGTTTGAATCTAGCAGGCAGCGAAATTGCAAGACGCTGGGCGGATAGCTTCGATAATTTAAATCAGCGCTGCGCTAATAATAAAGCGTGTTTTAGCCAACATGGCAACCTCAAGTCTACCTATCGAGCATTGCAGAAACGGTTTACGGAAGAAGCCATATCCGTCAAGGTGCCACACCCAAGAACTGGCATTGATACTGAATACACCTTCAACGAATTTAGTCTGTTTTCAGCCTTGCGCTTAATGACGTATAGCACCGAACAACTTTCGCTAATCCCGCTATTACTGAGTGAAGCAAAACAAGGAAATTATACCTTGGCGGCGACCCAAATTATGAGTATCGAAGAGTCTTTTGGTGAGAATATTTCTGTGGGTATGCATAACTCCGTGGTTTGTGCTGAGGACGCACCATTTGTAAACAATGAAGATATAAAGCTAGCTGAAGACACATTGGTTGGCCGCGTAATGTCCGATGCTATTATAGCTAGCTGCAGCGTGTGGCCAAAAGGGACAATAGATACCGATTTTTTAGAGCCATTTTCCAGCGATGTGCCGGTGCTTATTTTATCAGGTGAAACAGACCCTATTACGCCCCCGCAAAATGGCGATTTGACTGCGCAAATGCTCGGTAATACAAAACATATTATTGTCCCAGCACATGGGCACGGTGTGCTTGCGCGCGGATGCATGCCTAAATTAGCAAGCCTATTTGTCGAAAACGCAAATTTTGATTTAGTAGATGAGACCTGTGCAAAACGTGAAAGAGCCATGCCTATTTTTTCAAACTTAACGGGGCCAAAATCATGATCACCGCAAAAAACCTTTGCAAATCATTTGGCGATATTAAGGCTGTCGATGACGTTAGTTTTGTTGCCAAAGATGGCAAAATCACGGGGTTGCTAGGCCCAAATGGTGCCGGTAAATCAACCACACTTAGAATGCTTTACACCGTTTTCAAACCCGATAGTGGTTCAGCGGAGATTGACGGCAATGATATTCAAGGAGACACCCTGCAAGTTAAACGTAATCTTGGCGTTCTGACCCACGGCGCGGGTATATATGAGCGGTTATCAGCTCGGGAAAACATTCGCTATTACGGCGCCGTACACGGAATGAGTGGCAGGCCGCTCAATCGTCGAATCGATGAGTTGGCAGAACTACTGGAGATGCAAGACTTTATCGAACGACGAACAAAAGGGTTTTCACAAGGCCAAACAACCAAAGTGGCTCTTGCCAGAGCATTAGTTCATTCACCTAAAAATGTGCTACTAGACGAACCAACAAACGGTTTGGATGTTATGGCGACCAGGGGCCTACGTAAGGTAATCAAACGTTTAAAAGAGTCTGGACACTGTGTGCTTTTTTCGAGTCACATAATGCAAGAAGTCGCCGCCCTGTGTGATGAGATCATAATTATTTCGAAGGGAACAATAGTGGCGCAAGGTTCACCCGAAAGCTTACTGGCGGCTACTGGTGAATCCTCATTAGAAGAAGCATTTGTGCAGACGGTAGGTTCTGATGAGGGTTTAATCTAATGAAAGAAAATAGTAAATCTTCTCTAAACAGCGTCTGGGTCGTCTTTAAAAAAGAAGTCATCGATAATTTTCGCGATAAACGAACCTTAACGACAATGTTGGTATCGGTCATCGCGATGCCGCTACTTTTAATCGGCATACTCTGGTTTACTGAAAAATCGATTAATGAAGAAATTGATCCCGTAACTGCAGAAGCCCTTCAATTGCCGGTGGTAGGCGCAGAACATGCCCCGAATTTAATGCTGTGGCTTAAGCAAAGTAACATTGATATTTTAGATGCCCCCGACGATCCTGAACAAAGCATCAGAGTCGGCGAGCACCGTTTAATATTGGCTGTTAACCAGGAGTTTTCCGAACATCTTGGAAATGGCAAAACCGCGCCCGTTAAACTTATTCATGACAGCTCAATAACAGGTTTAGAGCAAATCGGCAAAGGAATCGTCGAACGAGCCATTGATAGTTATAGCCAACAGCTAGCGCAACTGAGATTGCAAGCCCGTGGTATTGATCCACAAATTACTCAGCCAATTCATATCAACCTATCCGACGTTGCATCGGCCGAATCCAAAAACGCTGAGATGTTAAACATACTTCCATACATGATTGTCATCTTTATTATGATGGGCGGTATGTACTTGGCCATTGATACCACGGCTGGCGAGCGCGAAAAAGGATCGCTGGAGCCTCTATTAACACTACCGATATCTCGCCGTGATACTTTGCTTGCAAAGCTATTTGCTACCTGTTTGTTTTCGGCAATCACATTCGCCTTGGTTCTAATTGGGCTTGCTCTTGCGATGGCCTATGCGCCCGTTGATTCCATCAACTTTCGCCTCGACGTATCAAAGCTAGTCTTTATTTTCGTGACTTGTTTGCCTTTCGTGTTCGCCGCGAGTGCATTACTAATATTGGTGGCGTCCTTCACCAAGAGCTACAAAGAAGCGCAGTCGTACTTGCCATATATTATGCTACTTCCCAGTATGCCACTAATACTACTGACCTTTCTTTCACCCGAAGCCACAGCAAGCAATATGCTGATATCTAGCCTTAGTCAGGCGTTAATAATCCTGGAAACTTTTAAAGGCGAAGTAATACCAGCTTCGCTAATATTGATATCGATGGCTTCAACGCTCGCGCTGGGAATTTTATTTACCGTTATCGCCGTGAAGTTCTACCAAAGAGAAAGAGTGTTAGGTTAATAATGCAGACTGGCAATTAAACTAAGTTCGGCGATTAATCGCTCAATTTTTGCAGTAACTGATGGCTTTTGTCTAAAGCCCCTCGATGTGCCTCAATTAATGCTAAACCATTGCCACCCATCTCGTCTCGCAGGGTTGGGTTGCGTAATAGCTCTCCTATGGCTTGTTCCAACTCTTGTGAATTTTGTACCATCTGCCCCGCCTTTTCTTTAATCGTCCAACGGCTGATATCGGGAAAGTTAAACATATGTGGGCCGAAAACCACCGGCACACCTAGAGCACAGGGTTCCAAAATATTTTGCCCACCGTGCGGTTCCAAACTACCACCAACAAAAGCGACGTCTGAGCAGGCATACAATAAGGACAATTCTCCCATTGTGTCGCCTAAATACACATCGATTTCAGCATTGAGTTCTACCACTTCTTCAGTGCGGCGCACGCAGTTCAAATCTTGGCGCGTGGTTTTACGAGCGATATAATCAAATCGTTCAGGGTGGCGCGGCACTAACACCAGCAGCAAACTAGGAAATTCATTTTTAAGTTGTTTATAGACTGAGAGTATTCGACCTTCTTCATTTTCGCGAGTGCTACCGGCAATCCAAATTAGTCGGTCTGGACCCAGCATTCGGCGCGTTACTTCTGCCGATTCGCGTAGGCTAGGCGGCACGGATACATCGAATTTAATACTGCCTGTTTCGGAAATTTTATCGCTTGGTACGCCCAATAACTCTAAATGTTTACGGTCCAATTTACCTTGCACGGCGAAATAATCTATCTTCACCAAGAACGGCTGAATCAAAGATTTAAATTTAGCGTAACGGAGATAGGAGCGCTCTGACAGACGCACGTTGATGTAGACCAATTTACTGTCAGTATTACTCACAGCCTCAATCAAATTAGGCCAAAGTTCTGTCTCCATCACCAACACCATTTTGGCATTTACTACTTTCACCAAACGTTTCATCGCCCAGCCAAGATCATAGGGAAAATAGCAATGTGCTACTTTTTCATGCAGCATTAATTTCACCATTTCTGAACCGGGGGGGGTGGTGGTGGTTAGCAATATCGATGCGTCAGGTTGTTCGCTTTTCAGACGATCAACCAAGGGCACGGCGGCTCGCACCTCACCCACCGACACTGCGTGAATCCATAAGTCGAACGGCGCCTGTTGTTTTATCTGCGGTGCAACAAAACCAAAGCGCTCCCCCCACCGAAACCAATACAATGGATTGCGAAAACCCCGGATTATTAAACCTACAATGGCAAAAGGAATCGCCAGATATAAAGCAATTTTATATAGCCAGATCATGTTAGCCAATCTTTCGCAATTAAATAATCACTTAGCAAAGAAGCCTCGGGGCTACCTGCTTGTGGTTCAGCTCTGTATCGCCACGCTACTTTTGGCGGTAGTGACATCAAAATAGATTCGGTTCTGCCGCCAGATTGCAAGCCAAAGAGAGTGCCTCGGTCATGTACTAAGTTAAATTCCACATAACGACCCCGGCGCAACAACTGCCAATCACGCTGTTGTTGATTGAATTGCTCGTTCTTACGCTTTTCCAGAATAGGTGTGTAGGCTTTTAAATAATGGTCGCCTACGCTCTGCACAAAGGCAAAACTTTGCTCAAAACCCGCCTCGTTGATATCGTCAAAAAACAAGCCGCCAATACCGCGTTGTTCATCTCGATGCGGTAAATAGAAATAGTCATCACACCATTTTTTATACTTCGGGTAGAGTTCATCACCAAAGGGCGCGCATGCTGCTAGAGCGGTACTGTGCCAATGTCGCGCGTCTTCGGCAAAACCATAATACGGAGTCATATCAAAACCTCCGCCAAACCACCAAATCGGTTCACTGGTATTCGCTCCCGCGATAAAAAACCGTACGTTCATATGTGAAGTCGGTGCGAACGGATTCTGCGGATGTATCACTAACGATACACCCATGGCTTCAAATGATTTGCCAACCAATTCAGGGCGTTTTGAAGTAGCAGCGGGCGGTAATTGATCACCCGTCACATGCGAAAAATTTTGAATTTTGAAAAGGTGTGCATCTTACATCTTAAGGTTTTC
>CAZJWW010000095.1:0-11021 GCA_964549895.1 uncultured Gammaproteobacteria bacterium | reverse complement strand
AAAAAGAAGAGAGAGTTATGAAAATAAATACTTATTTACGTTTCATGCATACATATTAACTATAATTTCGCGAGATTTTATTTGTCTTTACATAGTGTTAACTAAAAGTGAGGAATATTGGCCTTTTGTTGTTATTTAGCAACAGATGTGGTTGTTTTCTAACTAAAAATATTTTTAGTTCTTAGGATTCAGTTGCTTACACCACTTTATTGACACAAAATCGCTCCAATTATTGCTTGACCACCGATCATTCATTTGGCACTTACTAGACGATTTTATTATTATATCGCTTTAATACTTAAAACACGTTCCATGAAACTCTCGGTCATTATCCCCAGCTACAATAGAGCGCATGTATTAACAAGGGCACTCGATTCGGTGCTGGCGCAGTCATGGGAAGGGTCTATGGAGGTAATTGTAGTGGATGATGGTTCTAGTGATGGCACGGCACAATTAATCGCAGAGCATTACCCCGATATTCGTTACTTTTATCAGAATAATAGCGGAGTCAGCGCCGCACGAAATATCGGTTTGGAATATGCTCGAGGTCAATGGATTGCCTTACTCGATTCCGATGACGCTTGGTTACAGCCTAAATTAGTTAAACAGTTTTCAATGCTTGAACAAACTGATTTGCGGGTTTGCCACACAGAGGAAATTTGGATTCGCAATGGTGTACGGGTTAATCAAATGAAAAAGCACAAAAAGTTTGGTGGGCAGGTTTTTAGCCATTGTCTACCTTTGTGCGTTATGTCGCCCTCGTCTATAGTGATACACCGAGATGTATTTGACCAAGTAGGTGTGTTTGATCCGGCATTACCAGCGTGTGAGGATTATGACCTGTGGTTACGAATTGCGTCTCAGTTTGAGGTTGCCTTTGTAGCCGAACCTTGTATTACCAAATACGGTGGGCACGAAGATCAGCTTTCGGCTCAGTATTGGGGGATGGATCGCTTTCGCGTGATAGCATTGGAAAAATTGTTAACTGGGGCAGACAAGCCCCTACTATTAGAGCAGTCTATGAGTGATGCTGCGCACAATATGTTAGTTAAAAAAAATGCTATTTTGCTGCAAGGTGCTATTAAACATCACAACCAAGAACTCATCGACGAATGCCAGCTGCGAATAGGGCGTATTGAGGCAATGACGTGACACGCAATTTAGTCTCTGCCGATCAGGTAGTTCCGCTCAAAATTATTACCATTGTGGCTGCTCTTAGCTGTGAGGTTAAGCCAATTGTGGATGCATTGCGTTTAGTTAAACAGTGCGATAAGCCGTTCACGGTATTTAATGGCAAGTTTGGGTCTGAAACAATCGAGGTATTGGTTAGCGGTATTGGTGCATCAGCCATGGCAACCGCGGTCGGATGGATGGGCGGACAAAGACCATTATCTGAGAGAGTGTGGCTCAATGTAGGAACAGCGGGCCATGGCTCAGCGAATCTCGGATCGTCTTTTAGAGTACACGCGAGCCGTGATATTTTTTCTGAACGAAAGCATTATCCAGCGATGGTTGCTAAGAGCGTTTTTGCTACCGACGAAATATTGAGTGTTAGTGCGCCTACTAACGAATACCCGGATAGAGGAGCTATCGATATGGAGGCCTATGCGTTTTTTTCCGCCGCTTATAAATTTTGTAGCGCCGAGTTGGCGGAGTCCATTAAGGTGGTATCAGACAATCCAAATAATGATGTTTCCAATTTAAACGCGGCTAAAATTTCTGCGCTGATGGAGGCTCACGTTGACCCAATGTTGGATTTCGGGAATGCGCTCCTTGCGCTTCTTCCCCTTAACGTACAATCAGCCAATCTTGATCTCCCAGAGCTACACTTAACGCATAGTCAGCGCCAACAAGTGATAACCTTAATTGCAAAATTAACGGCATTAAATGCAATTGATAGTGACCTTGCTTTGGCGGCGACTGGAGTACGAGATAGTCACGAATTATTATCATTACTGAACTCTACTTTAGTGGCTATAGAGCCACAGATAGACAAAGCTTTGTAAGGCATGGTCGATACTCTGTACATCGAAAAAGCGGTGATCGACTATGCGCGCACGCAAGCGGTAATGGCACGTTACCCAAATGCGAATCAAATTTTGATCGACCGCTATGGAGAGATATTTAACTCACACAATCAAAATTTTCGATTGCAGAAAAATAATCCGTCATTGATTCTGGCGGCAAAGCAAAATAAAAAAGTTATCAGCACGCCAGAACAATACGAGACTGGTGGGGGAGCACACTATTATTTTTCACATATGCTCAACTGTATTTATGACTGTCGCTATTGCTTTTTACAAGGCATGCTACGTTCCGCCAACTATCTCTTATTTGTCAATTACGATGATTTTTTGGCAGATATTAAAAAGATAGCGACTGAGCATAAGAATGATGAAAAACCGGTTTGGTTTTTTTCGGGTTACGACTGCGATAGCCTAGCCTATGAACCGGTAACCGGCTTTGCGGAGTATTTTGTCGCGGCCTTCAAGGATATTCCAAATGCGGTCTTAGAACTGCGCACAAAGAGTACGCAAATTCGTTCCTTATTAAATCAGCAAGTATCAAATAACGTGGTTGTTGCAAGCAGTTTAAGTCCAACGTCGGTCGCAAATGAGTTGGAGATTGGTGCTCCAACCTTAACTAAGAGGCTGGATGCGTTGGCTAAACTGCAGCAGGCTGGTTGGCGCATTGGTTTGAGATTTGACCCGGTTATCTGGCACAAAAATTATGCTCAAGATTATCAGGACATGATCGAATTGGTATTTAAAAGCTTGGACGCCGACAAAATTGATAGTTTGACCTTAGGAGGGTTCCGTCTGCCCAAAGATCATTATAAGACCATGTTTCGACTTTACCCTGAGCATTGGTTATTTAGTGCAGGCTTAACGGAAGAAGAGGGTATGGTACGCTATAGAAATGAGATCGAAGAGCAAGTTTTATCCACCGTACAGGACCTCAGTCGAAAATGGATGCCCAGCGAAAAGTTGTTCGTATATCCCTCTTCTCTTTAAGTTAGGCAACGACTATTCCGTTAAGCGACCCAGTAGACGACAATGATACAGAGAGTACTAATAAGCGGAGCAAGCTCGGGCATCGGCCTTGCCATCGCGCGTCAAATGTTGCAACAAGGTAGGGCCGTGCAAGGTATAGCGCGAGATTTTTCAAATACTCAATGTGAGGGCTTAGAGCAAACTGTTTGTGACTTGTCGGAGTTAGATTTATTACCTGAACAGCTAGCTAAAATTAAGGAAGTACCTAACGTGCTGATACTTAATGCCGGTTATGGGCGTTTTGGAGGTTTGGAACAATTCTCCTATCAACAAATACGGCATCTGATAGATACTAATTTAATTAGTAATTTGTTTTTACTCAAACATTTTTTACCGTTAATGAAAAAAAACGGGGGCGGTGACATTGTATTAATTGGCAGTGAGTCGGCACTGCAAGGTGGCAAGGCAGGCACCGTATATTGTGCTTCTAAATTTGCCTTGCGCGGCTTGGCTCAAAGCCTGCGCAAAGACAACCCGAGCATGCGAGTAATATTGGTTAACCCAGGGCCAGTCAATAGTGATTTTTTTGATGATTTAGATTTTGCCCCGCAAGCTGGCAGCGACTACATCTTAGAGTCCGAAACGATCGCTCAAGCAATTTCGCAGGCGCTGTTACTACCCTCTAACACGGTGACCGAAGAGCTCAATATTCAACCTTTAAAGAGATCGTTTAAAAAAAAATAGGGCGGTATGTCTTAAATCTGAAACCTCTAAACTTTTCACAGCCGATATAAATTTAAATGATAAGAGTTACTTCGCAAGGATTAATAAATAATGGTCATGCGAATGCGGTTGCACATCATTATCGGATCGCCAAAAAGCCGATGGTATTTCAAACTTCAGTGGCCAGTTTAAAAGCATACGAGGTAGGACCAGCATCGAGTAGATTCAGTGACTTATTAAACTCGGTGGTGAGCCACGAATATTTAAATGCAAAAAATGCTGAACTTAGTTATCAAGGAGTGGCTCCTTTTAATTTAGAATTTGCCGAGGTGACTTATTGGCGTAAGAATGGGATTGCCCAAATTGATGTTAACGCCAAGCCAGTCTGTCAGATTGATTTTGTAAACGATCATATTCATGTACTAAATGACCGGCCCTTTGACGAAGGCCTGAACTTGGAAGTTATCATGGGTCCGGCACTTATTTTATTACTGTCGATGGATGAAATATATTGTTTGCATGCCGGAGCCGTGGCCACACCGCATGGGTGTTTAGCTATGATAGCTGAATCCGGCGCTGGTAAATCAACCTTGTCCGCGCACGTCGATAATTCCTGGAGTCAACTTGCGGATGACATATTGCCCTTGGAATATGTCGAAAACGTTGAATTATTTCATCGTTTCCCGCAGCTCAAGCTTAATAATGCCAGTATTATTGACAGGCCCAATGAGCCTTTATTTTTAAAGTGTATTTTTCGATTAATTGAAGAGCCCTCTGCACAAACAGAGTTTAGAGTTCTCAAACGCACGGATGCCTTATTACAAGTTGTGCGACACACTGTGGCGGCGCGTCTTTTTGATCAGAAAATGATGCGATCACACTCGCACTTTGCCAAGCACGTGACCGCGCATATCCCGACCATTGAAGTTAGCTATCCTCGTGATTTAACGAGATTAGAGGATTTGCGCAATGATATTAGTGATTTTGTCCGTAACATCGATTAACGTAGATTCGTGTCACGCGGAAAGTATGCGGCATAAGCCTCGAAATAGCCGTTTTAGATAACCGAGCAACGCTGATTTAGTGCCCATTTGATTGCGAATGTAGCTTGGATTAGGGAATAGATTTTCAATTATTAAACCGCTTCGCTCTCGCCAGCTTTTCAGTGCTTTTATATCGTGTAAAAAATATCGCCACTCTGCTAATCCACGCTTTAAAAAAAATTGACTGGGTTCTGGCTGTCGTGCATTGGTTTGAAGAGAGCGCAATATCTCTGCATCGATAACAGTACCAAAGAGTCGCTGGCAATACTCGAGTGCATCGAGAGTGATTGCCGACAGTGCTTTTTCCCCTGTTCGGTGCACTAAGCTATTCCATTCACTTGGGCTTAAGCTGTTGGCTAGTAGGTGAATATCATACAGCCACACTATTCGTTCTTCATCTTGATGATGTCCGAGACGATGTAGGCTGGCGACAATCAAATTATCCACAGCACAAGGTATTTTAATGGCCGCGCTGAGTTCAATCAGCTCACGACTCTCACTCAACAGTTGGGCGACCGAATAACTATTAGCCAAAATTTGGCGATTGTTGATTCGCCAATGCAGATCTATATTAAGATAGCTTTGGCCACGCAATTTTTTACCAAAGGTATTTTGGTATGAGACGTAGTCACCCTCAATGCTGACGATTTTTTGATAGCCTAATTCAAAAAAAACGTTTTCATAGGCCGCGCGTTCATCAATATTAATAAACAGATCGCTATCTGATCGTGGTCGCAACCAGGGTTGAGGGTAGACGCTGTACGCTAAAGCGCTGCCCTTGAACAAAATAGTGTTGTTGAGCCCAGCCGTGACAAAACTTTCAAACAGTTCAATGAGCGCATTGCTTTTAAGAGCTTCATTTGCCACCATTAAAGCTGTCCGTGATTTTAACCGCTGGCTAACATCGCTAGATAAACGATTCTTGTCCAGGGCTAAGGTGGTGATGCCATGATAATCTAATCGTTCAATAAATTTATCGGCATCTGCAATCTTATCTAAACCGAATTGTTGCTCATCCTGGCGCTCAGTGTCACTAATTAGCTGTGCTAAAATGCGCAGTTCTGTGGCGTTTTCTCCTGGGCTAGCGGGGGTATGATTATTCACGCGGAATCAACATAAATCAGTCCTTCGCTAAGCAGTTGTTCTAGCAACTCTTGGGCATCTTGACGAACCTGAGATTTCGTCACGTTGTGGGTAGAAGATAGTTCTTCAATAAGAGCAATTATTCCTTGTTCTTTATCCAGGGATTGGAGTATTTGCGTGCCTACGCTGTTAAGTCCGTAGTAGGCACCGGAATTTAAATCCAGCAATACCGATTCATCGTCGACTTCTGTAACGGAGACATGCTCTAACAATTTGAATTTATTACTAAGATCCATATTTGTGAACATGGTTATTCAAGAAGTTAAGGATATAGTTTCAGAGTTGCTGGTAAAGGACAAATATATCGGTATTTTACGTTGTTTTCTTTGCAGTTTCTGGACCTTTGAGCTAACATCGCGCTTCGCTTGAGTAACGAAGTTTGTTGTTCAAGTAAAAAGTAAGGCTTTATAAAGGGTTACGTGGATCTGTTACACCAATATAACGGATTTAAAACTCAATATTATCAGCCGATCTCCTTGTTTCACTTAGAGTGCATAATTGGATATGTCCAGTTCACTCATAGGAAACTTTATAACCGTGAGGAGCTCTAAATGAGACATTACGAAATTGTTTATCTGGTGCATCCAGATCAAAGCGAGCAGGTCAATGCTATGGCCGATCGCTATAAAGGCGTTGTTGAACAGGGGGGTGGTACCGTCCATCGCTATGAAGACTGGGGTCGCCGCCAGTTAGCCTATCCAATCAATAAAATCCATAAAGCCCACTACATCATGATGAATGTTGAGGTGGGTAAAGAGACCTTGGATGAGATTGAAAATTTATTCCGTTTCAATGATGCGATTATTCGCAACCTAGTATTAAAGATGAAAGGTGCTGAAACAGAGCCGTCACTCATGATGAAAGAAGTTGAAGCCGAGCGCTTACGTGATGAAGAGCGTGAAGCAGCTCGTGTTGCAGAAGCCGAAGCCGAGGCAAAGGCGGCTGAAGAGAAAGCCGCTAAAGAAGCCGCAGAAGCCGAAGAATCAGCCGCGGAACAAGATAGCGAAGCTGACGAAGCCGCTACTGAAGAAACTGCCGAGGATGAGGCGTCTGCAGAGACTGAAACACCTGAACAACCGGCCGATGAAGTTGACTCAGGCGAAACACCAGCCGAAAAGACTGAATCTGAACAAGCGGAGGAAGAATAATGAAACGCAATTCATCTAAAAACAACAAAAAGAGACGCGGTGGTTTTCGTCAGATGCGTCGTCGCTTTTGCCGTTTCACGGCTGAAGGCGCTACCCATATCGACTATAAAGATTTAGTGACGTTGAAGGCCTTTGTGTCCGAGTCTGGCAAGATCATCCCGAGTCGTAACACCGGTACCGCAGCACGATTTCAGCGTCAACTTTCAAGTGCGATCAAGAATGCGCGATATCTAGCATTATTGCCGTATACCGACAGTCATAAATAGGAGAATATTATGCAAGTAATCCTATTAGAGAAAATCGTTAATTTGGGCAACCTTGGTGACTTAGTCAATGTTAAACCAGGCTATGCGCGTAATTACCTCGTGCCTCAGGGTTTGGCCACCGTTGCCACTGAAGAGAGCTTAAAATCGTTTGAAGAACGTCGTTTAGAGCTTGAGAAAGCATCGGCGGATAAACTTCAGGCCGCGCAAGCAAGATCAAGCGAATTAAGCGGCCAATCGGTAGAGATCGCTAGCCGTGCTAGCGATGAGGGTCGTTTATTTGGCTCCGTCGGTTTGGTTGAGATTACGGAAGCTTTTGAGGCTAAAGGGCTAACTTTAAATAGATCTGAAGTTCAACTGCCTGAAGGTCCAATTAAAGAAGTGGGTGACTACGAAGTGACGTGTTCGGTGCATTCTGAAGTCAGTTTCACTATTAATGTTAAGGTCGTTGCTGAGTAATTAACTTCAATTCTAAAAATCAAAAAAGCGAAGCTTAATGCTTCGCTTTTTTTTGTCCAAAATTTGACATTTTCTTCCTCAGTCGGCAATTTCTTCGAGCCAATAAATGACGCTTATGCTAAAGTTATCGACCGACTAAAAAGTGCTTCAATACGACATAAATTTTAATGGCTCTCGTCTCGACCAACTCTACTCAAGAAGAAGACCTATTGCGCTTGCCGCCGCAGGCTTTAGAAGCAGAGCAGTCCATTTTAGGCTCGATGATGTTGGACAATCGTGTTATCGACGAAATCAGTTCTGAGTTAGAAACTCGAGATTTTTATCGTTCTGACCATCAAGCCATATTCAGCGAAATTATTAGACTTGATGAGAAAGGTGAAGCCGCTGATGTAGTCACTGTGTCAGAGTCGCTCACAAATTTAGGTGAACTGGAAAAAGTCGGAGGCTTGGCCTATCTTGGCACGCTCGCTAAAAATACTCCGAACACAGGCAACGTTAAGTCTTACGCCAAAATAGTTCGTGAACGAGCGATTTTGAGGCGCTTAATTGAAAGCGCCAATGACATTATTCAAAAAGCCTATCAACCCGAAGGTAAGCAACCCGAAGAAATTTTGGATTTTGCTGAGTCAGTAATATTCGAAATCGCCAAAAACAATAATGAAGCCAAAGCTGGGTTTCGTAAAATTGATGGTTTATTAGCTGAGGCCGTTGATAAGATTGAGGAACTCTTTAAAACCAAGCAAACGGTTACGGGAGTGCCGACTGGTTTTATTGATTTAGACACCAAGACGACTGGATTACAAGGTGGGGATTTGGTGATCGTAGCTGGAAGGCCTTCAATGGGCAAAACGTCATTTGCCATGAATTTAGTTGAGGAAGCCGCGATTAAACAGAATATGCCCGTAGCCGTGTTTAGCATGGAGATGCCTGGAGCTCAGTTGGCCACTCGCATGTTAGCGTCGTTGAGCCGAGTAAATTCTACGCGATTGAGAACCGGCCAGTTGAATAATGAAGATTGGCCGAAATTAACGTCTGCCATGAGTTTGTTACAGGACAAGCATATTTATATCGACGATACGCCTGCTTTATCACCTTTAGAAGTACGGACTCGAGCAAGACGATTAGCGGCTGAACACGAACACGGTTTAGGCATGATTATGGTGGATTACCTGCAGTTGATGCGTGGTAGCGATTCCGCGAATAATGAAAATCGTACATTAGAGATATCCAATATTACTCGCTCATTGAAAGGGCTGGCTAAGGAGCTGGATTGCCCCATCGTGGTGTTGTCGCAGTTGAACAGGAGTTTGGAGCAACGGCCAAATAAGCGACCGATCATGTCGGATTTGAGGGAATGTCTTACTGGCGATTCAGCCGTATTCATGGCTGATACGGGCGAATATAGACCAATTAAAGACTTGGTGGGCAAACGGGGGTTTAGTGTGCTGGCCATGGATAATGATTTTAAACTGAAGACCAGTGAATGTGTAGATGTTTGGGAGACGGGAGAAAAACCGGTATTTGAGTTAACTACCAAGTCTGGTAATAAGATTACGGCATCTGATAACCATCCTTTTTATACCATCGATGGATGGAAGGCTCTGGCAGAGCTAGAGGTGGGTGAATTTGTAGGAACACCACGACGCATTGAGTGCCAAGTAGCGAGTGAACTCGAAGACGACGAAATTATTATGCTGGCTCATATGCTTGGCGACGGTTGCTACGTGAAAGGTCAACCCGTTCATTACACCAGTCAGGAGCCTGCTTCGCTGAAGGTGGTATCGAGTGCGGCTAAACGATTATGGAATATAGATTCCAGACAAGTACCAGATGCTACTTCTTCAAAGCGCTGGCATGTTTATCTACCTTCTCCGTATCCACTTGCTCGTGGATGCCATCATCCATTTATGGATTTATTGCATCGTGTTGCTAATGACAAGGCTCGCTCTTATGAGAAAAAAATACCTGACACCATATTTAATAGTAGCGCAGCGCAAATTGCCCTTTTTATTCAGCATTTATGGAGCACTGATGGCGGCGTTTTTATTCGTTCAAATTCGCGTGGCGCGCACAAGCTTCATTATTCGTCGAACTCAAAAGCTCTAATAATAGGTCTTAAGTCTTTGTTACTTCGCTTTGGGATTAGCAGCTCGATACAAACGTCACAAAAAGAAAATTATCGGCCCAGTCACGTTCTCTGTGTGACGGGCAAGCCAAACATTATTAAATTTGCTGAACAAATTGGTATATTTGGCAGTAAATCTCAGACTCTGAATAAATTAAGGAATCTTATGGGTTCCATTGTTACGAACCCTAATTCAGACGTTGTGCCTAAGCAAATATGGGGAAAAATACGTGAACTCAAGACAGAGCGCGGCCTGACAGAACGCGCTTTTCAAGCAAATTTGGGTACGCAATATTGTGGTTCGTCGCTTTACAAAAGTAATTTGTCGCGTCAACGTTTATGTCGCGTGGCCCACGTATTAGAGTCTAACTTTTTACAAAACGTCGCGCACAGTGATATCACTTGGGATCGTATCGAATCGATCGAAAATAAAGGCACGGAAATGACGTATGACATGCACATAGTCGATCAGCATAATTTTATTGCAAATGATTTTATTGTGCATAACTCAGGCGCTATTGAACAGGATGCAGACCTGATTATGTTTATCTATCGACATGAAGTATATGAAGAAGACACGGATCAAAAAGGTTTGGCTGAGATTATTATCGGTAAGCAGCGAAATGGACCTATTGGTACCGTACGGTTGGCATTTCTTGGTGAATTTACGCGTTTTGAAAATTATGCTAATCCTAATTTCACCCCCGATCATCATTAGCTGCCGCACGGTTGCGGGCGATAAAATTTGAGTATTCAACAACACCGACCTATTCAGGTCACTATTGATAAAGACGCATTCAAACATAATATAGCTAGGGTCAAAGCCATGACCCCGCGTACAAAAGTGATGGCGGTGATTAAAGCCGATGCTTATGGTCACGGTATGGAAGTCGCAGCGCGAATGTTGGAAGACGCCGACGAATTTGCGGTTGTGAGTATTGACGATGTACTCCGATTACGTGAGGCGGGCATTAAAAAGAAGCTGCACTTATTATCGGGCGTATTCAATGTTGAACAGCTAATGATGATGTCTATGCAAAATGTGCAACCTGTTATTTATGATTGGGAGCAATTGCGCATGCTTGAGCAACTTGCACCTCAGGCGCAATTGTCAGTTTGGATCA
>CAZJWW010000094.1:0-11210 GCA_964549895.1 uncultured Gammaproteobacteria bacterium | reverse complement strand
TAACCGCCCGAGCTGAGGGCTCTTTATTCGTGGCGGTCTTAACCGCCCGAGCTGAGGGCTCTTTATTCGTGGCGGTCTTAACCGCCCGAGCTGAAGGCTCTTCATTTGTGGCGGTCTTAACCACCCGAATTGAGGGCTTTTTATTCGCTGGGACTTTTTATGGTTAAAGGCTTAATTTTGGCTAAGGGCTTGTTAGTTTTATTTCTTTTCATTGCGGGTTGTCGGCCGCAATCGCCAGTGAACAGCCAAGTTGTATTTACCGGCCCTATTATGGGTACGCAATACCGTATCACGGCGGTGGTTAGCTCTGAGCAGGATGTTAAAGAATTGGAGGAGAGTGCAATTGCGGCGATGGAAGCCGTTAATCAGAGCATGTCTACCTACATCGACAATTCTGAACTAAATCAGATTAATCAAGCGCCACCCAATCGTGTTATCCAGCTTTCGCAGAGTTTAGCAGAGGTGCTTTCTCAAGCTCAATCTATCAGTGTGTTAAGTGATGGTGCATTCGATGTGACGCTGGCACCGGTAATCAATTTATGGGGTTTTGGTCCAGATGGACGTGCTACCAAAAAGCCCAGTGACAGCGCCTTGAATAAATTGAAGGATTCAATCGGTTATCAAACCATTGAGTTGCAAGATCGAGTATTAATCAAAAAAAGTGACAGTGTTTCCATTGATTTATCCGCTATCGCTAAGGGCTACGGCGTTGATCAAGTCGCAATCGCTTTAAAACAACTAGGAGTTACTGATTTTCTAGTTAATATTGGTGGTGAATTAAAAGCGTCTGGTGTCAATATTGATCAAGAAGTTTGGCGAGTAGGGGTTGAGAAACCGCATATTTTGGGCGGCGTGCAAAAAGTGGTGGCGTTGTCTAACTCTGCCATTGCCACCTCTGGCGACTATCGAAATTTTCACATCATTGATGGCCAACAATATTCTCATACTATTGACGCTAAAACATTGTCGCCGGTATTTCATAAATTAGCCTTGGTTAGCGTTATTCATCAGTCAGCAACTATGGCCGATGGCTTGGCGACGGCCTTGATGGCGATGGGGGAAGAACGTGCCCTGGGTTTCGCCAATGAGCATCAATTAAGCGCTTACTTCGTCCTTCGTGGAGACCAAGAAGGTGAGTATTTAGAGCAGATGAGCGATAAATTTACTGTGAATTAACAATAATTGCCTTGCACTATTACAGTACTATTACTACATTATCGGTCAGAATTTGCTACCAAACTCGTTCTATATAAATAGAGTATTAATAGTTGTTCTTGCGAACAAGTGATTAATTTATTTAACCGAGAGTTTTATAAAGTTTAAAAAGATAAGTTATAAAAGATACGTTATAGAAAGATACGTAAATAAGAGAGTTTAAGAGTTTTACCTAATAGATATGTTTATTATCACCTTTTGTATATTTATATTGGCCATGACGGCGATGTCTATTGGTGTGATTATCAGTAACCGTTCGATTAAAGGCAGTTGTGGCGGCTTAAACGATATAGACGGTTTAGAAGGTGCATGTGATATTTGCGAGATCAAGGAGCAGTGTAAACGCCGTCGTAAAGCCCAGCGAGAACTGCAAAAAACAAATAGAAAGGCGCTTAACAAATAATTACCGTTGGTACGGGCGCAGATTTAAAGATGAACACCAAACAAGAGCTTCCTACCAGACGATTGATCACCAAAGAGGATAATGGAATTATTCGTGAACACAACGGTAAAATTTGCATTCTAATCGATGGTTATTGGCTGCGCTATTATGCGCCGCCAGCCAACACTATGGAGGAAAAGCGCGGATTGATATTTTCCCTGCGTCGCAGAGTCTTTCACCATACCGAAGAGGGCATTAATTCACCTGGTTGGCGTTTAGAGATTGCGCGTAAATACTACGAGGAAGAAACCGACCCTAAGCTTAAGCGAGTTAAAGCCGCGATGTTGGCGGGTTCATTATTTAATAGAGCGACCGATATCTTTGCAAGTGTTGTTGATCTTGAAGAGAAAGGTATTCATGTCGATGATACTAATCAACTAATGAAGCAATGCGAATCGTGTTTTGTCGAAGCCTTGGAACTTGGTAAACAGGTCAAGCATTTCAGTGGTGAGGAAGGGGTTGACGAATTATGGGGTGAACCGTTCAAGGCATTTTCATATCCCATTGATAAGTTCTTTGAAAGTCGCTATATCAAGTTAGCGCAAACTTTTGCCGCTATCGATAAAATAATAGATCGTATGGCCGCAGTGTTTATAAATGTAGATGGTTTTCAGAGAGTCTTACCTTTGTTAGAAGAGCTGCGCGATGCCGCTAAAACAGAAGTGGAAACCATGCGTCGCGACGAAGCTATTTATGAGGTGTGGCCGCGTTATGTCGCTGCCAAGGAAGCCATTGCTGAATTTAAACCTTGCGGTTTAAAGGAGCAGATTCGCGAAGATGGTCTGCGATATTGGGAAGACGGTTTGCGATTGTTGCATATGGGTAAAGAAGTAGTCAGTCATTTAAGTGGGGTGCGAGTTCCAATGCCGGTGACCACTAAAAATTTTATGGCGACCTGTGATCTATATGAACAGAATGGTTCGCTGGACAGCGAGTTTTCGATTTCAGATCAATGTTTCGGTCCTGGCTAGCTATTTTTGACTCGATTAAATCATTCTTGAACTGATTAAACCATTCTTGAACTAATTAAACATTGCAGCCGCTAAACGTCTAAGAAAACAATAGCAATTATAGGCCGTAATGCTTTACTCTTAGTGTATGAAGCTTAGGCAATTTCAATACGTAGTAGAGGTCGTTAAAAACGGTATGAACGTGACCGCGGCAGCGGACAAGTTATTTACCTCACAACCTGGTGTCAGCAGCCAAATTAAGCGTTTGGAAGAAGAACTTGGCATCACCATATTCGAACGCAGTGGTAAGCACATCAATGGCTTAACTCCAGAAGGGCAGCTGGTAGCGGAGCGTTTCGAAGTCATCTTAAATGAAGTTGATAATATAAAACAATTGGCCGACGATTTTAGTCACCCCGATTCTGGTATGTTGTCCATTGCAACTACGCACACTCAGGCGCGTTACGTCCTACCCCCGGTTATCAATGAATTTCGCCAACGTTACCCCAATGTGCAGCTGCAAATTAATCAAGGAACCCCAGAGCAGATAGCCAGCCTTACTGATACTGGGCAGGCTGATATAGGCATTGCGACCGAGGCGCTGGAACTCTTTGACAATTTAATTTTATTGCCTTGTTATCGTTGGAACCGATGCATTATGGTTCCCAAAGATCATGCGCTAATTAAAGAGTCGACATTGAGTTTGAAAGCCATTGCCAGTCATCCGGTCATTACCTACACCTTTGGCATTGCCGACCGCTCTGTCATTAATAGGGCCTTTAGTGAACAAGGTTTGGATCTGAATGTTGTCATTACGGCGGCTGATGCTGAAGTTATTAAAGCTTATGTACGCAATGGTCTGGGTATTGGTATCTGCGCGCGCATGGCCTATGACCCACGACAAGATAGCGACTTAGTAGTGATAGATGCCGGCAATTTATTTGATTCAAGTATAACCAGTTTGGCTATTCGTAAGAACGCCGTATTGCGTCAGTATGTTTATGAATTTATTAACTTATTTGCTACTCATTTGACACCAGCGGTGGTCAATCAAGCTTTAAGCGCACAGAACGATACCAGCTTGCAAGACGAGCTATATCAAGAATACGTAAAAGAAGCTGAGATGCGATAGACGCGAGGTTTGTTGGAGGAAGTTTAAGTGTAGATAGCTTGGTAAATTTGCTATAAATTATCTGTACTATTTGTCGTGGACTATTTTTTGGACTGCGTAAAGAATGAGTAACATAGTTTGAGTAAACTATTTAGTGTTTTAAGTAGAATGTTTATCAATTCATTTAGCGATTTCAATTAGTTGGAAAAACGTTTGAGATAAACGCCATTTGAGTTTGAGGAGAGATTCAGTGCCCTACGATTTTAGTCAACAAGTTTTGAGAACGGATGCAGCGGGTATGCCACTTGATTGGGTAACTTACCAAGAGGCCGTACGTTGTTATCATTTAGGTCAAGTTTTATACAGCTGCGGTAATGAGCTGTACACAGTGCACGGTGGAATTTGCGCGGCCACAGGCAAACAAAGCAAACTTGTTATCAATTCTATTATTGCGACGGAAGGGCAGGTACAAAGTAAGTATCATCACAAACCGAACTACACGCCGCCACTAAGTAACAAAACTTTGTTCTCTAGAGACGGAATGTTGTGTATGTATTGTGGCAACCGTTTTCATCGCTGTGACTTATCGCGAGACCATGTTACGCCGATCAGCCAAAGCGGCGTGGATACTTGGAATAACGTAGTGACCGCCTGCAAGCGGTGCAATAATTTCAAAGCTGGGCGAACTCCTGAACAAGCTGGTCTACAGTTAATTGCGGTCCCATTCACGCCAACTCACGCCGAATACGTATATTTGCGCGGTAGGCGTGTGCTCAGTGATCAAATGGAATTTTTAAAAGCCCATTTTCCACGCACCAGTCCTTTGCGCCAGCGCATCGAGTCTCCTTCAGAAATAGCATCTAGCATGTGTTAGGCCCGCGCATTTATCCAAGCTCAAACTGGGGTTTGGGTATAGCCGCCTGCTTGGATACCTTACCATTGGCTATCGCGGTTATTCCATGGGGCATACTCACTGGGGCGTTGGCCGTGCAAGTTGGTATGAGTCCAGTGCAAGCCCAATTGCTTTCATTGCTCACCTTTGCCGGAGCAGCGCAGTTGTCTGGTCTTACCTTATTGGGGGCAGGGGCGTCATTTAGTGCTATCTTTGGCTCTACTTTCGTGATCAGCTCTCGCCACTTACTTTATTCTGTGGTATTTCGTCAACATGTTCTGTCATTGCCGCTTCGATGGCGACTCGCTATCGCGTTCGTATTAACCGATGAGATGTTTGCTGTTTCACAAGCGCATACAAAACAGACCGGTCAGTTTTCAGCCCTCTATGCCCTAGTTTCAGGTTACTGTTTTTATGTTGTGTGGAACGTCGCAACGCTGGTGGGAATTATTGCCGGAGATTTGATCGAAAATCTAGATTCACTTGGCTTAGATTTTGCTATTGCCGCCACGTTTATTGCCATGACATTTGGAGAACTTAGGCGCTTTCCCATTGTGATGGCGATCCTTGTTAGTGGTTTATTGTCGGTTACCTTGAAGCCTTATTTTAGTGACAGCTATATTATTATTGCGGCTTTAATAGGGATGGCCGTGGCATATTCTCTGCAAGAAAATATTGCCAGTGAGATAGCTAATAATGGAGACCAGAATACATGATCTGGTGGCTTTTGATTGGCATGACGGTGATTACTTTTTTAAATCGCTACGTCTTTTTTGCCCAGACTGTTCGTTATCAACCCAGCGAACAAATTAAACGATTTTTAAGTTGTTCATCTTATGCGGTACTTACCGCGATATGGACACCAATCGTTTTTAATTACAGTCCTAGCGAAGGTTTTGGACACGGTGGAGTTGACTATTTGATTGCTAGCGCATTGGCCGCGGTATTAAGCTATATGCGCGTTAAGAGTATTCTGGTGGTGCTAACCAGCATTGGCGCTTTTTTCCTTATTCGCTATTTGCTTTAAATCAAAGGTGTTTCTAATTAAAAAAGAGGCTTACTAAACAAATCAGTTTGCATCAATTGATTGCGACGGTGCGCTCGTTTTAAAGCGTCCAATCCGTGTTCCTCGGTCAGACCAACGGCGTGCGTGATTCGGGCGATGATAGACCGCTGACTTTGTTCTATTTTTCCATTTGCGCAGGCTACGAGCCATAGGGATTCAAGAATTTGCATGAGTCGATCAGTTTCTAAGTGATTTTTTAAAGCATTGGTGAATGCCTTGGTCTTTCGACTCGTGCCTCTTTCTTCATGGATTGTTTTAAACAGCTCCTTGGTATCTAAGTCGCTGATTCCGTATTCGCGCTTAAAAATCGCGATCACGCACAGGTAATCATCCTTTTCAACGTATCCTTTAGCTCTGATGACTCTATCCATCAGCTTAGCTTCAGCCAACATTAAAGAATAGGCCTTGTGATTTTTGAGTTCATCGCGGGAAGATTGGAACAACTTCTTGGTAAAAGAACCAAAGACTTTGTCTGAGGGTACTGGCTTGGACGACATCGCTATTTCCCCCCATGAGGAATCGAATTTTGATACAATTTAGAGATAAAACTAGACTTACTGGACAACATGTTAGTTATTATAATTCTTTTTATTAACTTACGCTATTAATATATAGCAATTCTCTAGTTTACTCAATCTCAATGGTGATTAACTCGTTATTAACTGGTTCGAAGCTGTGGTTACTAGCTAAGGGCGCGATCAATATAACATTTGACGAGGATTAGCTCTTTTTAAAGCTAAGTTAGCTTTGTGACCAATAGTTAAACAAATACACGGCAGTAATCTGATATACCAAAGCGATGAATGAAAGAGAATTAGCGAGCAAAGCCCTAGATGAACTAGAGTTCAATACTGGCTTGGTGGGTAAAATCGAGAGCAATGGAAGCCATGGTGCTTCTGCGATTGTCGAATTTAGCGAATCCAAAGCTAAGCTTGTAACGGCGCTTAAAAAGTGGGACGGTGATGGAGATGCCCGCGTATTAGCCGATTCTATTTACGATGTAACGCAGTCTAAAGACAAGTTATTGATCTGCGATTATGTCACCAATGCCATGGGTGCTCAGTTACGTGAGGCTAGAATCAATTATTTGGATAAAGCGGGTAACGCCTTTTTGGATATAGCACCTATTTTTGTGTTTATCCAAGGCAAGCCGCCAGTTGAATCGTCTCAAGCCCCGACCAATCAGCGTTTGTTTAATGAAACCGGCTTAAAAGTGATGCTAGCACTGCTCGCTAATGAGAACCTATTGAATGCTAGCTATCGTAAAGTCGCCGATCATGCAAATGTCTCTATGGGAACCATTGGTTGGGTGTTGCGCGAGCTCCGAGACGTGGCTTATATCAAAAAATATCATACTGCACACAGCTGGGTGAATCGTGCCGAGTTGGCGCTCAAATGGGCCGAAGCCTATCCGCAACTCAAAGCCAAATATCGCAAGGGCACGTTTTATACGCAAGATCCTACTTGGTGGCAGTCGGTTGATTTAGAGCCTTACGATGCAGTACTTGGAGGAGAAGTTGCCGCGGTTAGCTATAGCTCTCATACGCAACCTCGTTCAGCCGTTATTTATACCGGCAAACATAAGCATCATAGTTTGATAAGAAATCTAGGTTTGATTGAATCAGCGCCACCCAAAGGCGAGCGACCCAAAGGCGAGCGACCGTTTCGAATAGAAATAATTGAAAAATATTGGGGTGAATTAGAAGACCTTAGTTTACTGCACAATTCTACTCATCCACTTATAACCTATGCTGATTTACTCGATACTTGGGATACAAAAAACCGCAGCATTGCGAGAGAAATTGCCGATAAATACTTTAGTGATTAGATACTTTGGTGATTAGTGTGAACGAGCGATTTTTTATCTTCGTTAGTTAAGTATGGGCATGATAAAACGATATTAAATGGCCACAAAGCAAAAATGTTGTAGTAACAAAGGTGCAATGTTCTCCTATTGTTTTAGTGCGCTTTATAGAACGCTGACAAATGCGTTGGTTCTATCAATCGTTTCTCTGTTATTAGTCAACATTTTATTTCTAAAGGCTGTTTCGGCGCAAGCGTCGTCAGAGGAAGACGATGACTTAATAATGTTGGTTCCAAGTATAGTCAATGCCATTAATTCGCCACCCACGGTTGATCCGTTACCACCCCAACCAGTCGCTAATTTATGTAATGGTTATACAGAGAACGATCTAAGCAATCGGCCCATGCCTTCATTGACTCGTCCGCAACCAGGGGCCAGTTATCAAGACCCCATATTTGGTAGTAATATCACGCGCATAACTGACGCTGGCTCAATCAGCAGCGGTGTTATGCGAAATCTTTATAGTACCATTCAAGCTTGGAATGCCGATGAGTCCAAAATGATCTTATGGCATCGGGGTGAAGGGCACTATCTATACGACGGCAATAGCTACCAATTGATTGGTCAGTTGAACATTGCTCCCGCTGATATAGAGCAGGTTTACTGGAGTCAAACGGACCCGGACACTTTCCTTTATGTTAATGTCGCGGTTGGCGTAACAGTGACAACTCCGACGGGGCCTCGTCGACTCAATGGCAAGGAACTAATTCGCTATTCAGTTTCAAACGATCATTACACGATAATCAAAGAATTTAATGACCAGTGTCCTAGCGATCCGGTGACAGCAGGCAATGATGCGCAAATGATTTCAGATGATTCTGATGTCATCGGTCTACGATGTGGCGATCAAGGTTTTTCTTATCAAGTATCGAACGATCAAATTACAGCGCTTGCAGGCGATGCAGATTTCGCTGCCCCGCAACCGTTTCCCAGTGGTGATCGCTTTTATCACCGTGGCAGGGTACTAAATGAAGATCTGCAAGTAGAGCGCTCACTGTCATTGGGAGCCGTTAATGAACATGCTAACTTAGGAAAATTGGATACTGGGGAAGATGCTTATTTTTCTGTTGGGTTCAATCGTAACTCCAGTGGCAGTTGTGACGGCGCTATTGGTAGTTTAGTGGTGCACGATGCTACCAGCAATGAATGTTCGGTATTAGTCGGGCCCGCCACTGGGTACCCGTTCACCTTGTCAGGAACTCATGTTAGCGCTTTGGCGAGTAAGAACCCGGGTTGGGTGGCTGTCTCTAGCATAGGCTTTGGTGTTGAGGGTGACTCTCTGTTAGAGCAAGAGTTGTATTTAGCCAATACGCATCAAAATAATCGAACCGTATGCCGTATTGCTCATCATCGAGCTACCGGCAGAAGAGGTTCCATCGGGTATTTTGCTGAACCGCATCCAATAATCAGTCCATCTGGTACGCGTATCTTATTTAACTCGGACTGGAACGACAGCGGTCAGGTGGATGCTTACGTTTTGGAATTACCCTCTTTCTGATAACGGTTTCTGCCCATTAACTCGCTTTCATAATTGAGCCTGTGCTTTTTGTTATATTGAGTTTTTATATCTCTAATCTTAAAAGTCCTTGCTATGCAACTGACTAAATATCAAGCAGTCTAAAACTGATTAGTTTAATAACAAATAAAGTAATCTTGCGGATATAAGTGACTCTCAAGCATGCTCCTTAAAATATAGCCGTGAAAAAATTAACACTATTTCTATTTCTACTGCTGTCGCCTTTGTCGATAGGGATTGCGTACGAGACAGATCCGCAGAATGCTAAAAAAGTATCGCCCATTTTATGGATGTTACTTCAAGGTGCTGAAACTCCGCTGGCCACACCCGAGTGCTCTGAACCGTCTGGATCGATATCCTTTTCAGATGCCGCTAAGTTTTTAACACAAGCGACTTTCGGGGCATCAGAGGCAGCCATTGATCGATTAGTGGCGCAGAACAGTTTATGCCAATGGATTGAGCAACAAATGCAATTGCCCGCGTCACGCACATTGCCTTTTGTACGAGCTAATTCGAATGGCAGTTTACGCACCACGCGTCACCATGTCTGGTGGCAAAACGCCATGCAAGGTGATGATCAATTACGGCAGCGTGTGGCTTTTGCCTTGAGTCAAATTTTTGTTATTTCTGATCGAGATTACGAACTAGGCAATTCGCAATATGGAGTAAGCGATTACTACGATATGTTGGCGGATAACGCCTTTGGCAGCTATCAAAACTTGCTTGAAAAAGTTACGTTGCACCCGACCATGGGGGTTTATTTGGGCATGGTCAGAAACCAAAAAGCCAATCCATCCTTATTCATTCGTCCAGATGAAAATTACGCGCGTGAAGTATTGCAGCTTTTTTCGATAGGGTTACACAAGCTTGATCAGTCTGGCCAAACTATTCTATCGAGTGCTTTAGATAACTCACCGATCAATACGTATAGCCAAACAACGGTTGAAAATTTTGCCCGAGTTTTTACCGGTTGGAACTTTGTTGATTCACCGGGTGTTTGGTCTACGACCACGCTCACCCAGTATGATAAAACAAAATCAATGGTGGCAGACTATAACCCAGCTCTACCCAATTCGTTTCATGATACTGGTGCTAAATTACTTTTAGATGATCAGCCGCTTGGTGCGAGTAGGGGTCTAGTAAATCCAACCCAAAGAGATCTCTATTTTGCTTTGGACAATATAGTCAATCATCCGAATGTTCCGCCTTTTTTTAGTAAGTTATTGATTCAACGACTCACCACTAGTAACCCTAGCCCAGGCTATGTTAGACGAGTGGCCGACGTGTTTGTTAACAATGGGCGAGGCCAGCGTGGAGACCTAGGCCAGGTAGTTAAGGCTATTTTATTAGATCCAGAAGCACGTTTAGGAAAAAGTACTAATCCAAATTTTGGCAAGGTTAAAGAGCCTATTTTACAAGTTTCGCAGTTATGGCGGGCATTCAATGGCTCGCCTGGACCTGATGCTAATGGAGTATATCGATTGCGTGCGAGTGCGGCATCTCAAGTTGAAAATATTTTTGGCCAGGCCGTTATGAGATCACCCTCGGTGTTTAATTTCTTTTTGCCGGATAATCCACTGTCTTCTGCTAACGGAGCGGGATTGTTTAGCCCTGAAATGCAAATTATGACAGAAGCAAATATTGCTTCGATTCATAACGCTCTGTATAGCCAAGTTTATCAATACACAAATTTTGACCAAGACCCATTCGAAGTACCTGTACGAATTAATATCAGTAAAGCGGTGAATTTAGCTGGGGATCCAGATGCTTTGTTAGATTACCTTGATAAGCTGTTGTTAGCGGGTGAAATGTCCGCGCCGATGCGCACAATAATTCGGCAACATCTAACGAACTTACCTGTTACAGGTGATGTGGCTTTAGACAGAGCGAAAGATGCTATTTTTATTATTGCCGCGTCACCAAGATACATGTTGCAAGATTAGGCTAATGGCGACTTTAGCAGACAGGTCTAAATAGGGCTGAACGAATATGACTGGGAATAAGAAACTTTCACGCCGTGCTTTTCTTCGTCAGACCAGCGCCTTACCTTTTTTGAAATATGCGCCAGCAGTTGGCGCAATGGCTTCTTCAGGTGCTTATGCTGTTGATTGTAATACCAGTCAACCGAAGACACTGGTTTGTGTATTTCTGTTT
>CAZJWW010000093.1:0-11237 GCA_964549895.1 uncultured Gammaproteobacteria bacterium | reverse complement strand
TGCCGCTGTTATTGGCGTTAGGCGGCGTTGGTAGATTATCCAATTCTGGCGATTAATCGTCTGAATTTGACGGAAAATTCAGATTCGACCTGTAGTATTCGAGCCGTGAATGAACCTGAATCCATTCTAGTCTTTGGTGCTACCGGTAGCTGTGGCCATGCAATTGTAGAAAGGGGCCTTGACCGTGGTGTGCGCATAACGGCTTATGTTCGCGATGAAACAAAGGCCCTTTCTCTTTTTGACAGTGCCGATTCAAATCTAACGCTCGTTGTCGGGAACCTCTCGGATCGCAGCAATATATTCCGGCTGCTAGCAGACCATGATGCGGTGATTTCCTGCTTATCCTCCTTTGAGACTCCACACGACAAAATGTCGCTGTTAGCGGAGACTTTAGTGGACTTCAGTAAGGAAACAGATAGGACAACGCTCCGATGTATCGTTTATAGCCTTTGTGGTGTCGAAGAAGAGGGTGATTGGTTATCCCACGCGATTCAGAATGCGCTCGGATTCCTATCGCCTGGAAAGTTTGGACCGGCTATCCAAGACCATAAGGCGGTTGCGCGCATTCTCTCCTCCAGTTCTCTTGACTACACGCTATTTCAAACCGCCTCGATGATTGATAAACCGATCGGTACTCCCTACTACAGTGGCGATCCAGTAGACTGCCCTGGCGTTCGGCTCTGGGATCGGTGGGGTGTTCTCGACGCGGCAGACGTGTGTCTTAACTCGCTGGAATGTTCAGGGTTACGGCGCCTCCAGATGCGCTATCTTTCCTAACGACATTGTCCGTCGCTGTCGCTTTGCGATGCGGAACTACACGCCGCCTAACCAATCGATGCAATGGAAACTTGACCGGGCCTTCGTTTGGCTACGCACTGCGTCCAGTTCCGCTGATCTCAAACGTTAGTGTGATTGTCATATGAGCGAAGGAGATATTTTTTTTAGTTATAGTATCTACTCTGCCATTTTATTTTCCTTTCCAGACAGGATCACGTTTCTCAGCAAAGGCATTAAATCCTTCGCGCATATCTTCACTGCCGTATAAGGTATCAACCGTTTGCAGTTGGCGTTGGGTAATGCGATTTAACGCGTCTTGAAACTTGGAGTCTTCAGCATCGCGCACTACTTCTTTGATTGCTGCCATTACCAGTGGCGGACCTGACGCTAATAACTGCGCAACTTCTCTGGCGCGATCTAGCAATTTATTTGCGGGTATTATTTCATTCACAAAGCCCCAACGATGCGCTTCTTCAGCGTCTAACCACCGCCCTGTCAGTAGCATCTCCATAGCTATATGATAGGGAATGCGTTTTGGTAATTTAATCGACGCGGCATCGGCTACGGTGCCTGAACGAATTTCAGGTAAAGCAAACGTAGCGTGTTCGGCAGCTAAAATAATATCGGTGGAAAGTGCTATCTCAAGGCCACCGCCACAACAGATGCCATTGATCGCGGCAATAATCGGTTTATTTAAGCGCGGTAGTTCTTGCATGCCACCGAATCCACCCACGCCGTAATCGCCGTCAACTTCATCACCATCATCGGCGGCTTTAAGATCCCAACCGGGGCAAAAGAACTTCTCTCCTGCGGCGGTGACAATCGCTGCGCGTAAGTCAGGGTTATCTCGAAAATCGGCGAATACCTCGCCCAATTCTCGACTGGTCGCCAAATCCACAGCATTCGCCTTAGGTCGGTCGAGCGTTACTTCTAATACAGCGTCTTGAATTTGCGTTTTTACGGCCTTAGTCATGCTTGTCTCCGATTAGTCTAATAAGTGCATCAGCCGCTACTGATGTCTGCGTGCCGACCATTAGTGGGTTTATATCTAACTCTATCAAACTGCCTGCCTGTGCGCTTGCATAACGCGTTACGGCTTCTATAGCATCAAGCATTGCCTCTTCATCCGCAGCGGGCTTATCTCGGTAACCATTGAGTAGAGAAGCAATTTTTAGACTCGAGACCACCTGTTGAATTTGCTTGCGCGAGGTCGGCATGCAAAGCGAGGCGGTGTCGCTCATTAGCTCCGCCAATACACCACCCGCGCCAATGGTTAGCAGCATAAGCCCAGAACTATCAACGGTCACACCTATCAGTAATTCGGCGACAACATCATCGACCATTTCTTCGATTAAATAACCATCTGGGCATTCGGCTAGCTGGTTTAGTGCTTTAGACAGTTCATCGTCTGACTTAATATTCAGCACTACCGCATTGGCTTCAGTTTTATGTGCTACTCCTAAACCTTTAAGCACCAACGGATAGCTTAGTTGGCTGGCACTTGCTAAACCTTGTGTTTTTTGCTGGCAAACATGGCTCTTGGGGCAGACTAAACCTGCTTCTGAAAGAGCGCTTTTAGCTTGTGCTTCATTAAGGCAATAGTCGCTAGTGTCATGGCGCTTTTCCATGTCAATAACGATTACAGGTTCTTTCTCTGCGGCAACATTCAATAACTTGCCACTGCGAATCGCGGCATCAATAGCTGCTAAACCATTGCTCATGCCATGCAAAGGCACCACACCCGCATCTAACAAGCGCTTGCTAACCGCCTCGTCCAAGCATTCTGGTAACACACTTAACACTGCTGCATTGGCATTAGTGTTGCGCTTGGCCTCAATGATTGCGGCAAGTGCACAATCATGGCCTGCTGGGTCGCATAGATCACTGCGCGGCACATCTAAAACCAAGACACTTAATCCATATTTACCTTTTAGCACAGCTTCATAACAGGCAGTCATGGTCGGCACGTCACCCCATACATAAGTGTGATAATCCAAGGGATTAGCCAAATCTACTTTGTCGCCTAAGATACTCGCCAATTCAGTTTGTTGACCCTCTGTAAGATCGGGGTAAACAATCGACGTGCCAAGCGCCATATCGGACATCAAACTGGCTTCGCCGCCAGAGCAGCTCATGGATGCGATATTTTCTGAACTTATGGGGCCAACCGTGTGCAGTAGTTTTAGGGTTTCCAGTAACACGGCGATCGAATCAACTTCAACCAGGCCTAAGCGTTCTAAAAAGGCTGAAGAGGCTGCCGCACTGCCTGCTAGTGAGGCGGTATGGGTTAGGCTAGCGAGTTGCGCCTTAATTGACTTGCCTACTTTTAATATGACTAGCGGTTTATTTAAGGTGCGCGCTTGATTCGCCATGGATTCAAAGGAGGCCAAGTCACCAAAACTTTCAAGATAAAAACCCACCGCTTTAACGCGTGAATCAGACAGCACACTCATGGCTAGATCACTGACACCGACTTGCGCTTGGTTACCTACGGTGAGCATATGAGTTAATGCTAATCCACGCCGTTGCATAGTCATATTGATAGCGATATTGGATGACTGAGCAATAATAGCCACGCCTTCGCTAACGGCTGTGCCACCATGTTGATCTGGCCATAAACAAATATTGTCTAGATAGTTCAAATAGCCGTAACAGTTGGGGCCAAGAATTGGCATATCGCCTGCGGCGGTGATCAGTTGAGCCTGCAAATCATCTTGCGTTTGATTTTTATTGATTTGGCTTTCTCTAAAACCGGAAGCAAAGCAAATCGCACCACCGCAACCCTGTTGACTTAACTCAGCAACAACCTCTATGGTGGTTTCTCGATTTACGCCGATAAATGCTGCATCTGGAGAACTTGGCAGATCACTAATATTCGCATAACACGCCACACCTAGAATGGAGTCGCGTTTGGGATGCACTGGCCATATCTGCCCCTGATAACCCGATTTAAGTAATTGCTCGATAACATTAGCCGCCCAACTACCCCCGAATATGGCAATGGATTCTGGTTTTAAAAACCGTTGGAGATTCATGCTGAAAATTCTAGATCAGGCAACTTTCTAAGCACCGAGTGGGCGAAGCAAACTGCGCGAAATAATATGCCGTTGAATTTCAGAGGTGCCTTCCCAAATGCGTTCAATACGAGCGTCACGCCAAATACGTTCTAGCGGTAAATCACTCATTAAGCCCATGCCGCCATGAATCTGAATGGCTTCATCGGCAACCATAGCTAACACCTCAGACGCTTTAAGTTTGGCCATCGCCATATCAGCATCAGTACAAGTACCTTGGTCATACTTCCAACCGGCTTCCACGACTAATAAGTCGGCTGCCTTTATCTCGGTGGCCATATCGGCTAACTTAAATGAGACGCCTTGGAACTTACCAATAGGTTGACCAAACTGTTTACGCTCGGCCGCATATTGCGTGGCGAGTTCAAAGGCACGCTCCGCTCGCCCTATGCAAGTAGCGGCAACTTGCAGGCGAGTAGCTCCTAACCAACTATTGGCAACTTCAAAACCTTTGTGTAACTCACCAAGCATTGCCGATTCGGGCAACCGACAATCATCAAACTCTAAAATCGAATTGGTATAACCGCGGTGCGATACGTTTTGATAACCATCGCGTATAGTGAGCCCCTCTTGATCGTGATCAACAAAAAATGCTGAGATCAACTTTTTCGGCCCGCGCGGTGTTTGCTCTTCGCCGGTTGCCATAAAACAAATAGTGAAATCGGCATGATCAACGTGGCTGATAAAATGCTTAGTGCCATTAAGTACCCAGTCATCACCCTTTTTTACGGCAGTGGCTTTCATGCCACGTAGATCAGATCCTGCATCGGGTTCGGTCATTGCTAATGCATCACTTTTTTCACCACGCAAGCAAGGTTGTAAGTATTTTTCTTGTTGTTCAGGCGTGCCAGCGCAAAGAATATTTGATGGCCGTGCGACACAGGTCCAGTGCAGTGCATAACTCGCGCGGCCCAACTCTTTTTCGTACAGCAACCAAGTCACGGTATCTAAGCCCATACCACCAAACTCAGCCGGAATATTGGCTGCGTAGAGCCCCGCATCGATGGCTTTGGCTTTAATTTCTGCAATCAGCTCAGGCCGTAAGACACCACTTTGTTCTATCTCAGCTTCATGTGGGTACAGTTCATTTTCAACAAACGCCTTAGTGGTGGCAATGATCATTTGTTGCTCTTCACTCAACATAAAATTCATAATTTTTTCCTAACTTTTCTAATTTTTTCCTAACTTGCGAACCTTCAGCGAGTGTTATTAATAGCCAATTCGTGAGATTCATGTTGCGCCACTACATCAGCTAATGTTTTGGCGATATCAGCGCGCGGCTCACAAGATTTACGAGTATTTAAATCAACGTGAATCAATAACATTTCACAGCTCGACAACAGTCGCCCATCTTGATGATGCATGGCATGTTGTACACGCAGCTTTTTACCTGCGCCTTCGATAATCTTAGTACGGACATTGATCGCATCTCCCGCATGGCATTCGTCGAGATAACTGGTTTGCATATCCACTGTGAAGTAGCTCATCCCACTTGCTACATAATTTTCATCGGCGCCCAGTATTACCATAGTCGCATCGGCCGCCTCAGAAAAAACCTGCGCATAGCGGCTATCGTTCATATGGCCGTTATAGTCTGTCCAATCAATCGGAATTACTCGTTGAATGGTCATTGGCAAGCTGTTTTTATCGTCTGTAGATTGGGGTTTGAGTGATTTATCTACCTCATTTAATAAATGCCCTGCCCCCCAATTTCGCCCCTTTAGCGCACGCATCATACTGACCAGGTTGTCGTCACGAATGCGTTCTAGCTGGCGAATACTGTGATGACCAGATTGCTGATCCGATTGATCAGCAATGGTTTGTATTAATTTATCATCCAAGTCTGGCACATCCATAAGCTTGGTCCACGACCATTCTAAGGCTGGGCCGAACTGTTTGATAAAATGTGCCATGCCCGCTTCGCCACCGGCTATTCGATAAGTTTCAAATAAGCCCATCTGCGCCCAACGTAAACCAAAGCCGTAACGAATAGCATCATCGATTTCCTGGGTGGTGGCTATGCCGTCATTGATTAGCCATAGACCTTCGCGCCACACCGCTTCCAAAAGTCGATCGGCGATATGGGCATCAATTTCTTTGCGTACTTGCAAGGGGTGCATACCTAATTCAGCTAAGAACCGAGCGGCCTTTTCTATAGTCTCGCTGTCACCCACCAGTTCTACCAAGGGCACTAAGTAAACTGGATTAAACGGATGAGCAACGATTATCTGAGTAGGTCGTAGTGCACCTATTTGCAGCTCGCTGGGTCGAAAACCCGAGGTCGACGACGCGATGATCGCATCCTCACTGCAATGTTCTTGCACCTCGGTGAACACCGATTGTTTTAACTCTAGTCGCTCAGGCACACATTCACATATCCAATCAGCTTTGCTAACTGCGGTGGCCAAATCATCGGCAAAACTTAACTTACCACTCGCTGGTAATTGATGGTCATATAAACCTGGTAAAGAGCGTTGTGCGTTGCTTAGCACTTCATTTATCTTACGTTCAGCCTCTGGATCTGGGTCGTAGACTGTAACATCGACGCCCATTAATAAAAATCGCGCTACCCAGCCGCCGCCAATCACGCCACCGCCTAATACGGCAGCCTGCATGCCATTGAGTATTGAATCTTTCATCTTAGACTGGCGCTCGTTTAGTTAACCCTAATTTTTCACGCACCTGAGTTGGACTCAAAATACTTGCACCCATCGCTTCAATAATTGTCACTGCACGTTCCACTAAGGATTGATTAGTGGCTAGCACCCCTTTTTCTAACCAAATATTGTCTTCCAAGCCCACTCGTACATTGCCGCCGGCTAACACTGCGGCTGCTACGAATGGCATTTGATTGCGACCGATTGAGAACCCAGACCAATTCCAATCAAGCGGTATGTTGTTGACCATGGCCATAAAGGTATTTAAATCATCTGGTGCGCCCCAAGGAATGCCCATACAAAGTTGCACTAAAGCCGGGCTATCGAGCACGCCTTGGTCGACCAATTTTTTTGCTAACCATAAGTGGCCAGTATCAAATGCTTCAATTTCAGGTTTTACTCCAGACTCCGTCATCATGCTGCCCATGGCTTCGAGCATGCCGGGGGTGTTGGTCATGACATAATCGGCTTCGGCAAAGTTCATAGTGCCGCAATCCAAAGTGCAGATTTCTGGCAGACATTCTAGAATCGGTTCCATTCGACTTTCCGCACTTCCCATATCCGTACCCTCTTGTAATGGCAAAGGTTGTGTTACAGGGCCAAATACCAAATCCCCACCCATACCTGCGGTAAGGTTTAATACCACATCGGTATTCGCATCGCGAATCCGTTCGGTGAGTTCGCGATACAGTTTAGGGTCGCGTGAGCCTACTCCAGTTTCTGGGTCGCGCACATGACAATGCACTATGGCAGCCCCTGCTTTTGCTGCCGCAATCGCGCTGTCGGCAATCTGTTCAGGTGAACGCGGCACTTCCGAACTGCGATCTTGGGTATTGCCTGAGCCCGTAACGGCGCAGGTGATAAAAACTTCACGATTAATATTTAGCGGCATGATGACTCTCTTGATCTGAAAACGTTTAAATAGCATGGCAAAATGCGTTGAAGTTGCTATACAATTTACGTAGATTTATAAACACATTACGCAATACAATTAATAACTACAAGAAATGGCCTCAAGCACCCGAGTTAGCATTCTCGCTTTAAGTGAATCATCGATGATGAGTCTGGCTTCGATCATCGACCCGTTGCGGGCCGCCAATCGGCTGTCGCGGCAACCCATATTTAAATGGCGAATTATTTCCATGAATGGTCAAGCCATAGAATTAACCTCCGGTATTGAGATTAATGTAGACGGCAGCTTAAGCGAAAAAGAACGCGGAGATGTACTCATAGTGCTTAGTGGTTTCAATCATGACCACCATCTGAGCAAACAGAATTTATCCGCACTGCGGCAAGCGGCTACGCATTTTAAAATGATCTTGGGCGTTGAAGCCGGGACTTGGGTATTGGCGCGAGCAGGTGTTATTACTTCCCAAAGAGTCACCACTCATTGGGAAGATTTAGAAAACCTTGCATTCGCCTACCCAAGCTTGGATGTAGTGGCCGAGCGTTTTGTTATAGACCAACATATCTGGACCAGCGGTGGCGCCTCCCCCGCACTAGATATGATGCTCCACTATCTACGCACCTTTCAAAATGAATCCCTGGCTTTAGATGTGGCCAGTGCATTTATCTATAACCAAACCAGCGCCTCGACGGATGAACAACCCTTAGTGTCCTTAGGCAGACTCGAATCATTAGAGCCAAGATTAGCGCAGGCAATTCGCCTAATGGAATCAAATTTAGAAGAACCATTGAGTACGCAACAATTGGCCGCACAACTTAATTTGTCGGTACGAATGTTAGAGTTGTTATGCGCTAAGCACTTAGACTTGAGTCCCGGCGCTTATTATTTACGCCTGAGATTACAAGCGGCGCGGCGCTTAGTATTGGATACTAAACTGCCCTTATTGGATATTTCTATTCGCAGCGGTTTTAAAAGTCATACGGCTTTCTCACGCGCGTTTAAGCAACGCTATAATTTTAGCCCGTCGTCATTACGAAGAAGAGCCGCGTAGAAAAGCAGCACAAATATCATAGGCACAAATCAATGATAATGATTAACGCTATTGCGCATTCTTTCCTTATATTCATTATCAGAGTCACTAATAGAGCATCTTCAGAGGCTGCTTAGTTTACTCTAACCCTACTTTTTAAGTAAGCTAGTGAATAAGCAAATATAATGGTGAATAGCGCATGCGCATAGAGAACATAGTTATATTGACCGTCTTCGCAGGCTTTGCTTTATTGGAGATGGTTAAGGTCGGCTTCTTCCGCAAGGCTGGAGAAGTGGCTGGCGATGGTTGGGTAGAATCGATCAGTACATTGATGTTACTACTATTGGTTCAGCCTGCCATCATTTTTTCAGTCTACTTCATGGGTGGTGCGTATTTTCCTGACCATCAGGGTTCACTCGCTCACTATTCAGTACTACTGCAATTAGGCTTGCTGTTGGTATTTGACGACATGATGCAATACTGGTGGCACCGCTTAACGCATCGCGTGCCACTGTTGTATAAACTGCATCGCCCTCATCACAACAGCGCTTATTTGAGTGTTCGATTGGTCTATCGTAATAGTTTGCTGTATTACATTTTTATGCCCAGCATCTGGTTTTCAGCCATCATGATTTACCTCGGTTTTGGATGGGTCTACGCCTTTTATTTGACCTTTAAATTATCCATTATCACGGCCGCACATTGCTCTGTGCCTTGGGACGAACCTCTTTATAAAACGACCTTAGGTAGTCGAATAATGTGGTGGGTAGAACGAATAATTTCAACGCCGTCTACTCACTCAATGCATCACGGCAAACATCTCGCCGATGGCATTTCACACTACAAAGGCAATTACGGAAATCTATTGTTTTTTTGGGATGTATTATTTGGAACGGCCAAGATTACTCGTCAGCGCCCGACAGAGTTTGGGGTAGAGAACTTGCCTGACACAACCACCTTAGAACAACTTTTTTGGCCAATCTTCAGCACTGGCAAACCAACGGCTGTTGTAAGAGAAGTTGAAAATAATAATGACTACTAATAACAGCCTGACCCCACAGCAGCGACTCTACGAAATTGTGGAACATGGCATGTGTATTGGCTGTGGAATCTGCGAGAGCATGGCTGGGTCTAGTGCGGTAACAATGGAGGTCGCTGAAAATTTGTTTGAGCGCCCCATTGCTACTGATGAGCTTAATGAACTAGCCGTGGATAAAATTATCGCGGCTTGCCCTGGTGCGCGAGTACAAGGTCTACCTGCTCAGCTAATCAGTGACAACGCTCAAATGGACTTAGTTTGGGGTGCATGGCAAGAAATATATCTGTCTTATAGCGCCGAGCCTGAAGTTCGTCATTTGGGCTCCACGGGTGGTTTATTAAGCGCACTAGCTTTGTATTTAGTGGAATCGGGTGACATTGATTTTGTGTTGCATGCCAAAGCCTCTAGCAGTCATCCAACTTTTGGTGAGGCCACTATTAGCCGTAACAGGGCCGATGTTTTAGAGGCCGCGGGTTCCCGCTACGGACCCACAGCCACACTGAAAGATATTATCGGCGTGCTTGATCAAGCGGAACTTTCCAGTGAACGTTTTGCCTTTATTGGGACACCTTGTGATGTAAGTGCATTACGTAATTACGCCGAGCAGGACCCGCGAGTGGATCAGTATTGTAAATTAATGCTAACCATGGTTTGCGGCGGTTTTATGGCTCCTTCGGGTGTGCAGAGCTTTATGGAATCTCAAGGTATCGATCCTAGTCAAGTCACCGCGGTGCGCTATCGCGGTAATGGTTGCCCAGGGCCAACCGTTATATCCATGACCGATGGTAGTCAACACGAGGTTAGCTATTTAGAATTCTGGGGTGACGACGATTCGAAATGGGGCTTGCCACCGCGTTGTAAAGTTTGCCCTGATGGCATTGGTGAGTCAGCCGATATCGCCGCCGCCGATACCTGGGACGGCGGTTCGCCGACCCAGGAACTCAGCAAATCCGATCTCGGCAGCAACGCCGCCATAGTGAGAACCCAACGGGGTCGACAACTGATGAACGATGCGATTAACGCGGGTTATTTGGTGCGCGCCGATGATTTAAGCCCAGACGATTTAAATCGTTTTCAACCGCATCAAGAAACTAAAAAACGGTTTACTTGGTCTCGATTCCAAGGCATTCAAAAAGCTGGCAATAAAGTACCTAGTAGCGAAGGGTTAAGATTGCAAAAATTAGCAAAACTTAATAGCGCTGAAGAAAACCGAATGGCCGAACAAGGCGCCTACGATCGCGTGTTAGCGGGTAAATTTACTGAGGCCACTCCTTGCAAATTGTAAGCCTCACAAATTCAACACTTAATAAGAGCATAGAGTACATTCATGAAGCCTAAACGTTGGTTAAAGCCAGAAAATAAATTATTCCAACACCAAGTGGGCTTTACATCACCACCGCATGATTTTGACGGCGCCCCGAGTGACTTCTTGCGCATGTCACCCAATACCGTGGGCGTACATGGCCGCATGTTGCACGTTCCAGGGTATCAACACGAACTTACGCAACGTACTAAGAATTTCGACTTACTAGAAGAATTTGTGGAATGTATGGCTAACAATGGCGCTGACGTATGTGGTCAAGTTGGCACTAATTGGGTACATGCGGGTGGCAAAACGCCCGAGCAAATCCGCGAATTTTGTGACCGAGTAGAAGAAAAATACCAAACGCCATTGCACATGGCGGGCATGTGCTTGGTAGAAGGTTTACGCGAATTAAATATTGAAAAAATTGCGCTTAACTCTGTTTACTAT
>CAZJWW010000092.1:9333-11464 GCA_964549895.1 uncultured Gammaproteobacteria bacterium | reverse complement strand
ATACGTTGTTTGCCATCTTCCACCGAATCACGAATTTCAGCCGCATTCTTAGTGGACAATACGCGCATTTCTTCAATTATCTCGCGAGAACGCTCTTGATAATTAACCACCGAATCAACCAATTTTTTGACGGCGTCAGCACGGATGGTGGGCCCATAGCCCGCTTTCAAAGCCGCATCTTGCACTGCGCCACCTATATCCGCTAAATCTTCTAAGCTTTTGGCGACGCCCTCTTTCATTGCCTCTAAGGTCTGAGTGCTTTCGTGCAAACCAAACAAACCGGTGAAAGACGCTGTTAAAGCAGTGAGCACCGATTCATTAGTTCCGAAAAAAGTGATTGCTTGCTTATAGACCCGCTCTTTGGCGCCATTGGTTTGCATTAAACGAGCCATGACTACTTCAGAAGTGTTATAGCTAACAGTTAGATTATCTGAAATGTCCTTTGAGACTTGATAACGATCCTCGGCATATTGCAGATCACGCATCCGTTCGTCACGGGCTAATTCTAGCTTGGCGCGCTCCGCTAGATCTTCCCCAGCATACGCTGATACCGTGTCATTGGCTTGTTGCAAAGCACCTTTCGCCGAATTCCAGATACCCTCAGCTTGTTTGAGTATATCCAGAGCGTAGATCTCCGACTGTTTGATCGCACCACGAAAATCTTGATAGGCCTCAAGAATCACTCGCTCACGTTCAATTTGGTCTCGTGAGTCATCCGCTACTTCTAGATAAACCTCTTTAATTTCATCGAAACGCGAGGCAATGTCACCTCGTGTGACTTTCATCCAAACATTATTGATACGTTCAAAGGTATCGACCTTGCCGTCATCCAATTGATCGACCATGCGTTTAGCATCACCTCGGATGGAATCAAATGACCCAGTAATTTTTTCGTAACGCTCACCGATGCGCATTTCTGACACTTGCTCACGCACTATGTCGTTAAATACCGAGGCCTGACTCAGAGTACGGGCAATAGCGACTACCTTGCTTTCATCAATATCAGTCAATTTCTGCAATAAAGATACCACCGGCGCTTCATCGACTTTCTCAGGCATTAAGCCAAGATCTCGAACCTGCGCTAGAGCTTTGTCTAAGTAATGAAACGTATTTTCCGCCATGGAGTTCCTCTTCAGTGAGTTTTAGAGTTAAATTTTCGAGTTTAGTTTTTCAAGTTGAGTTTTGAAAGTACTAATTCTGGTCTATTATACAAGCTGCCAAACCAGCTACTACAATGTAACCAAGCTACCATAATTATTCAATGTTTGCTCGATCTGCTACCACGCCATGACTGTTTCAGCGATGGCTAAGCTGGCTTGATAATATACGGTCGCGGGTGTTGCCAGTTATCCACATAAACTGTGGATAACTGTGTGAGCAACTTTCCTACACGCTGATAAACACAACTGTTGGCTATAAGTGATTAATTATTAATCAATGACAAATTATATATTATATTCAATTAGTTAAAGACTATTCTTTAAATCATTTATCAAAAATTAACGCTAATTATCCAAGAAATACGCCGCTGTATGCAGCCTGTTTATAAAAATATACTTATCCCCAACTACGAACATTTTCGTATGATGAGCACATCATGAATACGGTTGGATTTTTTAAGCGAATACTGATTATTTGCTACGATGGATTGCTGCTGCTGGGCGTTATTTTACTGGCCTCGCTATTCATTCCATTGCTACCCGATGCCGTTAATTTCTCGCTGGCAGGTAAAGTGATTAAAGGTCTTTATTTATTTAGCATCATTTTTCTATTCTACGGTTGGTTTTGGACCCACGGCGGCCAAACTCTGGGCATGAAAGTCTGGAACCTTTATTTGGTGAACGCCGACGGCAAATTCATCAACTGGAAAACTGCCCTGCTGAGATTTATTGCTGCAATATTCTCATGGGCTGCTGTCGGCTTGGGATTTACGTGGATATTACTGGATCGCAGACAACGCACTTGGCACGATATCGTCTCGGGAACGCAAATTCTTCACGTTCCGCGCCCATCTGCAGTGGATTCAAAAACCGAGAATTCGATACGCTGACCAGTAGTTAGAATAATGGGTCTGGACTGATTAACTCGCATTAACGCTAAGTCAGTAGAGGTAAATCCGTAGAGCTAAGTC
>CAZJWW010000092.1:0-9233 GCA_964549895.1 uncultured Gammaproteobacteria bacterium | reverse complement strand
AGTAGAATTAAGTCAGTAGAATTAAGTCAGTAGAATTAAGTCAGTAGAATTAAGTCAGTAGAATTAAGTAGTAGCGTCAAACAATTCTGCGAATTAGATAAAAACTAAGTAGACATACTATTGCGGTTGGAAACACCGCGCCTATAAACGGAATTATATTGAATAAAGTAACAAAATAACCAAATGCTTTATTCATAATAAAAAACCCTAATCCGACCATGATTCCGGAGAACAAACTTGTACCCAGACCGCCACTTCGAGCGTTTTTAAACACGAATGGCACCGACAAAATCAACATAACAGCCGTGGCAAATGGCGTTACAATTTTACTCCAATAGGCCAGTTCATAATTATTAGTCTCTTGCTTATTAGACTTCAGATGATCTATATACTGACTCAATTGCCAAAACGAAAGCTGGTCTGGTTGAATCATAAATACGCGTAAAATTTCGGGGTCGACCACGGTACTCCAATAGGCTGCCGTTATCTTGTCAGCCTCAGAGCTCTTGTCATTAATCATGGTTCGTTGTAAACCGCGCAATAACCAACGACGATTTTGTGGTTGATATTCACCTTGTTCGGCGGTCGACAGAAAGCGCAAAATATTCTGGCTATCAAATTCAAAGATTTTGACTTTGAGTAAGGTCAAATTAGGAAGCACTTCGCCTACATTGACGTAGGTATTATCGTCGCGCAGCCATAAACCAAAGTCTTGTTCCTGCCCAATATTAGTTTGCAAAGATTCGGCTCGCACTCGCAATGCGCGTGTTTCGGTATAAGGAGAGAGGACCTCGCCCAGAATGGTCGCAATAACCGCCAGTACCAAACCCACTTTTAGAACCGACACAACGATTCTTTGAATAGACACACCCGACGCCCGCATTACGATCAGTTCCGAATCTCTGGCCAGTACCGATAAGCCCATGATGGAACCAATTAAAGCACCCATCGGGAATAATTCGTACAGGGTCTTAGGAACAGTCAGCACCACATATTGCAAAATTTGCACAATGCCATAACGCCCTTTATCTAAATCACCCAATTCATCGATAAAACTGACGAATACAAATAAACCGAGCAGCACCAGAATAGTGACACTTATATATTTAAGCAGTATTTTACCTATATATAAATCAAGTATTCGCATTAGGCTCGCGCCACTACTTGTTGCAAGCGGTTTTTTATATTCAGCTCTGGAAATATTGGCATATTATAATTACGTCGATACAGACAGTAGATGGCCAACAAAAAGTATATTCCGTGCACCAACCAAATAGAGAATCCTGTCTGATCTTCGCCTTTCTTAATTAGCGCGACGGTGTAACCCAGCAAATTAGTGTAAGTAAGGTAAACAAAAAATGCCAAAACCAAGCCCGACGACTTGCCCCCACGTCCGTCTACATGGCTTAGAGCTAGGGCGAAAATAGCCAATATCGGCAAGGTAAAGACCTTAGCAATCCGCCATAACCATTCACTTCGAAATGAGGGTTCATCGGAAGCTCGCAATTCCGAATTACTTCGCGCGCGTATCGGCAAACTCAATTTTGTTTGATTTTTTGGCTCTATGCGCAATGCGTATTTTTCGAAATCAACTACGCGGTAGTCCGGCGAACCTGGTTGGCCCTCGTAGCGGGAGCCGTTAATTAAGACTAAAAACTGGTCTTGAGTCCGCTCGTCTTCGGTGCGATAGGCTTCTTTGGCAACGACCACACCTTCACGAGTGAACGAAGCACGGTACACAAAGACGTTTTCATAATTGCCAGTTTCACGATTATAATCCTCGACAAAATATACTCCGTTGCCATCTTTTCCTTCAATAAACTTACCTGTAATAATGCCGGTAATCTCATTACTTTGTCGATACTCTGCTTCAAGTGCATAGCCTTTGGCCAGAGATAAGGGGGTCAAGTAAAACGAGAATAACGCTACCAATCCGCCAACAATTAATATCAGATTGCCTACCGGTTTTAGAAAGTTAGCAATGCCAAGGCCGGCACTCGCCAGTACCGCCATCTCTTGATCGCTATACCAGCGGTTCAATACCATCAGTAAGGCAATGTAAAACATCAAAGGCAGCATCACGTCTAGGTATGCCACCATTTTCAACATCACTAAATTCAGCACGCTGCCAACAGGAATCAAGCCTTCGGCAGCCTGACTCAAAAAGCCCATTACTCGCAGTACCAAAAAAATACTGAGCACGACAAAAGTTACCGCAATAGCGGTGCGCAACACTTCTGCCATAAATGCTCTATTTATAATCATACTAGTGAATTTATCACCAATTTTGAGGCTATAATTAGAAGTATATTGTAACAAGCAAACCAATAAAAATGTGAGGCTTGTAACTATTTCGCCATTCTTACAATTAACCCGTAGATTAGCCCATAAATTAACAGGAAATACCGTTGAAAATACAAGTAAAAGCAAATGTTCAATTGCAAACTAAAACCGAGTGCCGAGTAGTTGCTCTAAAATCAATCAAAAAAATTGCTTCGCAATATGCCGAATTAAACGTGGCTACCGGCAAAGTCATCGATAAATTACAGAAACAAAATCAACTCACTGCAAGTAAAAAACAATTTCTCAGTGTACCAGTGGTGGACGGTATTGGCGCAACTTCATTAGCCTTTATAGGGGTAGGCAAAGAAAAGCGACTGGACAACGAAACGGTGCGCGAAATATTAACCACCTTAGCCAAAAAACTAAAAGCATTAGAAGTCCATCAAGCCATATTCGATTTAGATGCTCTCGTTGCTAAAAGTGATGCGGCCACCGTTAGTCGTCACCTTGTCGAAGCGTTGGGAGACTGTGAATATAAATACACAAAACAGCCAAAAGCTGCGCGTGACAAAAAAGTAGTAAAAGAATTCAAAGCAATTTTAAATTGTGCCGACAAAAAGCAATTAGCGATGGCCAAAAAAGCGGCTGCCAAAGGCTTAGCCATCAACAATGGCAAAACTCTCGCCAAAAATCTTGGCAATATGCCGGGTAATGTTTGCACGCCAACTGTGTTGGCAAATCAAGCCAAAAAAATGGCCAAAACACACGGCCTCAAAGTAAAGGTGTTAAACGAGAAGCAAATGGACGAATTAGGTATGGGGTCCCTACTTTCAGTTAGTAAAGGCAGCCGCGAACCCGCCAAACTAATCGTGATGGAGTATCAAGGCGCAAAAAATAAGAAAGAGGCACCCTATGCCTTGGTTGGGAAAGGCCTAACCTTCGATGCGGGCGGTATTTCGATAAAACCCTCGCCGAAGATGGACGAAATGAAATACGATATGTGTGGTGCTGCCAGTGTGTTTGGAGCACTCTCTGCAGTAGCTGAATTAAAACTACCGATCAATGTGGTTGGAGTGGTTCCAAGTTCAGAAAATTTACCAGACGGCTTAGCGAACAAACCAGGAGATGTGGTCACCAGTATGTCTGGCCAAACCATTGAGATTTTAAATACTGACGCTGAAGGCCGACTGATCTTATGTGATGCATTGACGTATACCAAACGTTTCAAGCCGAAAACGGTTATTGATATCGCCACTCTAACGGGGGCGATAATTGTTGCCTTGGGCCATCAAACAGCTGGCGTAATGGGCAATGATCAAGAGTTAATCGATAATATTTTGGAAGCTGGCGATACTAGCTTGGATCATGCCTGGCAATTACCTATCAAAGAGACCTATAAAAATCAGCTAACTAGTGATTACGCCGACTTGGCGAATATAGGAACACCTGGGGCTGGCTCCATTACTGCGGCTTGTTTTCTATCCTTTTTTGCTGAAGATTTCCGCTGGGCACATCTGGACATTGCAGGTACCGCTTGGGGTGGCGCCGCGGGCAAACGTGCTAGCGGTCGTGCCGTCCCTATCTTGACTCAATATTTGATCGATCGTTGTTAGCCGAGCCTGCGTCACAAATGAAACAGGTAGATTTCTATTTGATCTCAAATGAGGTGGCCGATGCTAAGTTCAAACTGGCTAGTCGCTTGTCGAATAAATTACAGAGAATGGAGCAGCGGTCATTAGTTATTACCAATGATTCGGTAGAAACCGACAAGCTCGATTCAATTATGTGGTCATTCAGCGATGCGAGTTTTCTAGCGCATGAAAAAATAGAAACCCAGAATGCCGTATCTACTGCGGCGCTAATAGGCGATCATAACTCTGTCAACGCTGAAGTTTTAGATCAAGACTTCCACGTGCTTATAAACTTGACCGATCAGGTACCGTTATTTAATCACCATTTCACGCGTATTGCCGAAATTGTTGAACAAAACGACGACGCTAAAGCTGTCGCACGGTCGCGCTATAAACGCTATAAAGATGAAGGCTTTGAGCTCAAGACCCATGAGATAGAGCTTTAGTGGCTTACGCCACTTATTCGTAAATTTTATTTCTCAGCATCCAGTTTAAACTCAGTACTAACCACAGCAATATGAGCAACGCATTAGATAGTCAATACAGCCCCTCTCAAATTGAACAGGCGATTTATAAACGCTGGGAAAATAGTAATGCCTTTGCGGCCAAGGAAGCAGACCAGGCCTATTGCATTGCGATACCCCCTCCTAACGTCACTGGAAGCCTACATATGGGGCATGCGTTTCAAGATACCATCATGGATCTGTTAACGCGCTACCATCGTATGTCTGGCAAGCAAACTCTGTGGCAGGTCGGCACCGATCATGCAGGCATTGCCACACAAATGGTGGTGGAAAGACGCTTAGCTGTAGACAATATCAGTCGTCATGATTTGGGCCGCGAAAAGTTTATTGAAAAAATTTGGGAATGGAAAGCTGAGTCTGGTGGCACGATTACCAAACAACTGCGGCGCATGGGTGCTTCAATTGATTGGAGTCGCGAGCGATTTACTATGGACGATGGTTTGTCCGACGCGGTCCAAGATGTATTTATTCGCCTTTACGAAGAAGATTTAATCTACCGCGGCAAACGTCTTGTTAACTGGGACCCAGTTCTCCTTACCGCTGTTTCTGACTTAGAAGTAGAATCGGCTGAGGAAAACGGTCATATGTGGCACCTGCGATACCCACTATCGGATAAACCTTCAGAACATTTGATTGTTGCTACAACTCGCCCCGAAACGATGTTAGGAGATAGCGCAGTTGCCGTGCATCCTGATGATGATCGTTATAAACATTTAGTCGGCAAGACAATTGATTTACCCTTAACCGGCCGAAAAATTCCTGTGATCGCCGACGACTATGTCGACCCCGAGTTTGGTTCAGGTTGCGTAAAAATCACACCTGCGCACGATTTTAATGATTACGAGGTAGGTAAGCGACATGACCTGCCTAAAATCAATGTGTTTGATGATGCGGCCGCCATCGAACTCCCTGATTCTGATTATCATGGTTTAGACCGCTATGTGGCGCGCAAAAAAATCATTGCCGATTTAGAGGAACAAAGCTTACTAGAAAAAATCGAAGACCATAAGTTAATGGTTCCTCGTGGTGACCGTTCTAATGCCGTTATTGAACCCTACCTTACCGATCAGTGGTATGTAAAAGTCGATCCGCTTGCGAAAGAAGCAATTAAAGTCGTTGAAGGTGGTGATATCAAATTTGTGCCTGAAAATTGGAGCAATACCTACTTCGAATGGATGCGTAATATTGAAGATTGGTGCATCTCTCGTCAAATTTGGTGGGGACATAGAATCCCCGCCTGGTATGACGAAAATGGCAAAACCTATGTGGCGAAAAACTTAGCAGAGGCGCAAGCCAAAGCGGGTAAAGATGTTTTACTTACTCAAGACCAAGACGTTCTCGATACATGGTTTTCTTCCGCGCTTTGGCCATTCTCAACTTTGGGTTGGCCTGAACAAACACCTGAACTCGCCAAATACTACCCAACTAATGTACTTGTCACAGGTTTTGATATTATCTTTTTCTGGGTGGCTCGCATGATTATGTTCGGCCTTAAGTTCACTGACCAAGTCCCGTTTAAAGAAGTCTACATTCATGGCTTGGTTCGCGACCAGGAAGGCCAAAAAATGTCTAAAACTAAAGGTAATGTATTAGACCCGATCGATTTAATCGACGGTATAGAACTGGAAACTCTGGTAGCAAAACGTACCCAAGGCCTTATGCAACCAAAAATGGCTGCAAAAATTGAAAAGTCTACGCGCAAACAGTTTCCTAATGGAATTGAATCATATGGCACCGATGCTCTGCGCTTCACATTCGCCAGCCAAGCGACCTTGGGTCGCGATATCCGTTTTGATCTCGCACGGGTAGAAGGTTATCGAAACTTTTGTAATAAACTGTGGAATGCGTCTCGCTACGTGTTGATGAACACCGAAGATCACGACTGCGGGCAAGACAATCAAGATGTTGAGTTGAGTTTGGCGGATCGTTGGATTATCTCTCGTTTACAACAAGTCGAGGTCGACGCAAAAGCCCAAGTCGAGTCTTATCGTTTTGATCAAATGGCGCAAACTTTGTATAGCTTTGTGTGGGATGAATATTGCAGCTGGTATGTAGAGCTAACCAAGATTGTCCTCAATGACGATAATGCCAGTGCAGCTGCATTACGCGGCACACGCCGCACACTAGTAAGAGTGCTAGAAAGTACCTTGCGGTTACTGCACCCGATCATGCCGTTTATCAGCGAAGAGATTTGGCAAAGCGTTAAACCATTGGCGGCGGTCAGTGGAGAGACGATTATGCATTGCTCTTACCCAACTGCTGAACAAAGCAAGGTTGACCAAGCTGCTATTGATGAAATGAGCTGGGTACAGTCGGTAATTACCAACGTGCGCAATATTCGTGGCGAAATGAATATCAGTCCTGCAAAAGAACTACCAATCATGTTGGAAGGGGTTAGTGACCAAGCAAAGAGCTACCTAGATGCAAACCAAGCGTATTTGATCAAGTTTGGCCGATTTGAATCCATTACTATTCTAGCTAAAGATGAAACAGCTCCTGAATCGGCTACGGCTCTGGTTGGAGAGATGCGAGTGCTTATTCCTCTTGGCTCCTTTATAGATGCCAATGCGGAGATCAGTCGCCTTAATAAAGAATTAGAAAAGGCCGAAAAAGATATTGCCAGCGTCTCTGGCAGACTTAGCAATGCAGCCTTTACAGATAAAGCCCCTGAGGCAGTAATAGCCAAGGCTCAAGAACAATTACGCGATGCAGAATCGACGAAAACTCTGCTATTGGAACAAATTGAACGCATGCAACAGTTTCTTTCCTCCTAAGCCGCGATTATGATTGACTTTGATGTTGATTCAAACCACACTGATCCTATGAATTCTATTCTTCACTCAACTGGGTTTTTGACGTCGTTTGTAGGTTCGTTCACCTCCAATACTACCTACAATATAACCTTCAAAATAACCTCCAAGAAGGTTGCTAAGTGTGTGTGGGCTCTAAATGTGCGCCCGCAGCCGAGTAGCGTGTTTTGATATAGAAGCTAAAATACTAGAATCAAAACCGCAACGCCAAATTGGATTTGCGGTTTTTTTTTGGAGAAATAAATTTTCAAGATAATTAATAACACCAACCTATAACTTTAAAGCTACCACACCATGAATCTCGACAAGCTTAAAATACCGCTAGCATTTCTCTGCGTTATTGTTATTTGGAGCACCACTCCGATGGCCATTCAATGGAGTTCGGGTGATGCCCCTTTGACCAGCGCCTTAGTTCGAATGATAATCGGTATATTGTGTTGCTTAACCGTACTGGGTCTTACGCAACTTAAATTGCCTACCGATTTGCAAGCCCGCCGCCTGTATGTGGTTTGTGGCATTTCTATATACATTCCGATGAGCATGGTGTACGTGGCAGCGCAGTATATTCCGTCGGGGTGGATCGCCGTTGTATTCGGTTTGTCACCACTACTAACGGGTGTTTTTTCTATATTTGTAGAGCCTGAAGATCGGCTGACGCTAAGTCGAATTTTAGGTCTATTATTAGGCTTGGGTGGTTTATATCTGGTATTTTCTGCAAGCTTAACTTTTGATACAAATTCATTGAAAGGCATCTTATTGGTGTTGGTGGCGGTGATTGTTACGTCGATCAGTTCAGTGGCAATAAGACATTTAGCTAAAACCATGGATATACAAGGCATGCAAATCACCACGGGTGGTTTGGTGGTGGCAATTCCCTTTTTTGCCGTAACGGCATGGCTAGCGCAAGCAGGGTCGACCATAAATTTTTCTACTAGCGAATCCTTCAGCATTCTATATTTAGGCATGGTCGGCACCGGAATCGGATTCACTCTTTACTACTACTTATTGAAGAAAGTAAGCGCGAGCCGAGTGGCGATGGTCGCATTGATAACGCCTATAACTGCGCTGGCAGTCGGCAGCTGGTTAAACAATGAACCGACAATTCCAATTGTGTGGATTGGCGCCGCGCTGGTATGCGCGGGGCTATTGCTTTACGAATTTAAGCCAAAATTTGGAATGCGTAAGCTCTAGTAATATCTATGATGATGCTAAACTAAACCGATTGTCAGCTTTAATTTACCCGCTTTTGACTACTAAGAACTTACTAATCGTGGCGCATACGCCTTCAGATAATACCAAAGCCTTAGCCGCGGCGTTATTAAACGGTGCTCAACACTCGGACATAGAACAAGTCAAAACTCGATTAAGATCACCATTTGACTGTACCGCCGAAGATGTTCTGAGTAGTGACGGCCTAATTTTGTTTACCACCGAGAATTTTGGCTATATGAGCGGTGCGCTCAAAGATTTTTTTGAACGCATATATTATCCTTGTCTCGACGATCCTAGTCGCAATGAAAGCAAACCATTTGCACTCGTTATTCGAGCAGGTCTAGATGGCACTGGTACCGATATTGCCGTGCACAAAATTACTACCGGCTTAAAATGGCGAGAAGTACAAGAGCTCACTCTTTGTAAGGGAGACTTTGACAAAAACTTTATTCAACAATGTGAAGATCTTGGTCTAACTATTGCCGCAGTGTTGGATAACGATATTTTTTAAATAACAAACAGCATTAGTACAATAAATGAATAAACAAACTGAAATTGAAGCCGCGGTATTTCGAAAGCTCATTGAACACCTAGATGCACGCAAAGATGTGCAAAACATAGACTTAATGAATTTAGCTAACTTTTGTCGGAACTGCCTATCTAAGTGGTATTCGGCAAGCGCAGAGGAAATAGGCGAGGCGATTGACTACGACCTAGCACGAGAAATAGTCTATAAAATGCCCTACTCCGAATGGAAAGAAAAGTATCAAACA
>CAZJWW010000091.1:5247-11682 GCA_964549895.1 uncultured Gammaproteobacteria bacterium | reverse complement strand
ACTAGCCGCTTTTGAAGCTCGGAAAAAGTAAGCGAGAATAAATTACGCCATTTCTGAGATCACTACCGGATTATTTTCCAAGGTGCGATGCACTGGGCAGCGATCAGCCACTTCCATTAGTCGTATTAATTGACTCTCATCTAACTCGTCGCCCACCAAGGTGATGGTGCGCAAAATTCGATCTATTTTGCCGTCGGTTTGCTCGCAGTCGGCGCAGTCAGTGGCATGGATCCGTTCGTGCTGCAAATCAATCAGCACATCTTCCAAAGGCCACTTTTTATGATTTGCGTACATTCGCAATGTCATAGAAGTACAGGCACCCAAGGACATCAATAACAAGTCATATGGCGTGGGGCCCAGATTGCTGCCACCAAAGCTCAATGGCTCATCTGCTTTTAGCTGATGCGAATCGGTGAACAGGCCTCGTTGAAAGGCTTTGTCCAACTCACTTATTCTAACTACACCAGCTTCTAATTTTTGACTCGTGCGTATTGCAGGCTCAGCTTCATGGTCATCGCTCTTAAGATATCGGCTGGCCCACGCACTTAAAGTTGTTGCCACGTACTCCGCGTCGTCTTTATTGCTCAGCAAATGATCTGCATGATCCAGCGAGATAAAACTTTTTGGATGCATCGCCGCTTGATAAATTTTACCCGCTTCAGATATACCGACGATCTTATCGATAGGCGAATGGAAAACTAGTAATGGCAATCCCAAATTGTGGATGTGTTCAGTATTATTATGCTGATCGAGGTCATCAACTAATTGCTTTTTTATATTAAACTCACGCGCACCAATAGCGACCGTAGCTTCACCTTTCTCCTCGATATCAGATTCGACAGCGCAAAATAAATGTTTCACATGCTCGGCAGTCGCCGGCGCAGCCAGCGTCACCACCGCTTTCAGCGAGGGTATAAACTCAGCGGCTTGCAGTACGGCGGCTCCGCCAAGACTATGACCAATCAACAATGTTGGTGGCAAATGATGCTCTTTTAACGCCTCGGCGGCGGCCACTAAGTCAGCAACATTGCTGGAAAAGTTGGTATTGGCAAAATCACCATCACTATTTCCCAAACCAGTAAAATCAAAGCGTAATACAGCAATACCTTTCTTGGCCAGCGCGCGGGCAATGCGACTGGCCGCAGCAATGTCTTTACCGCAGGTAAAACAGTGCGCAAAAACAGCAAAATGCTCAATATCAGCAACTCCCTCAGGTGTTTCCAATAAACCAGCCAAGATTAGACCGTCGGCATTTTTGAATTCAAATTTTGTACGACTCATAAGCTATTGGCTCAAAATAAAGCGTTTAATTTCATAGAGTAAAGAGATAATGGATGCTTAAAAACTTCCTAAACAAGACCCGATTACGGCTGTATTTCTTGCTTTAGTAAGTTGTTTAAATGATTTAGAAGTGATTCAACATTTTTGCTCATAAATGATTCAGATGTGCATGTGAAAGAAGTGTAGCACCTATATGGTCTATACTAATATAACTATAACGACAACGTCCCGCTAAGGGCTGTTCAGCATTCTGGCTAAGGGCTGTTCAGCATTCTGGCTAAGGGCTTCCATCGACTAGCTATATAATCAGGCTTTGCCGATCATTATCAATAGGTGTAATTATGCGCATGACTTTTTTAGCGAAATTCAATTGTCTTTTCTTAACCTACGCGTTGCTTGCTGTATCGATTCCTGTGTCCGCGCAGGATAGTGACCCTGCCCAAGAAAACTCAAACGAACAACCAGCACCTCAGTTGGTACCAATACCGGAAAGCAATGCAAACGTCATTGAGAATCGACAAGATATGACTATTAATCGGCTCACCGAAATTATTGGCAAATACACGGGTGGGGTCAATACCGAAAATGGCAGTCTAACCTTTAGCTACAACGAAGTACCAATGACGCTACTTGCAGATGAGCGAGCAAATCGAATGCGCATCATTACCCCAGTTGTTGAGGCAGACCAACTCGTGCCAGAGCAGATGCTCGCTATTTCTTTATCTAACTTTCACTTAGCGCTCGATGCTCGTTACGCCTTGGGCGGTAATATGCTTTACTCAACCTATATTCATCCTCTAAAAGAACTGACCGCTGAACAGGTTGAATCTGCGGTTCGACAGGTCTCAATGCTTAGAATAACGTTCGGCACTACCTACAGCAGTGGTGAGATGTCTTTTGGTGGATCGCGCGGTGCGCCAGATCAAGAAATCTAAATCGAAAAATAAAAACCTACTAGTGAAATTCGCGGTGGAAATTCTACTCAGGAAACCGTGCATATATAGACGGAGTTAGTAGATTCGCCACCTGAATAAGGATTTGGAAAACGCACCACATGTGCTTGGGTCGAAGCAAAGACACTATTCAACAATTGGATAAATTTTTCGTCGGGCAAATCATTAGACCAAAGGCCAAACACTCCCCCACTAACAATCTTAGTAGCCATAACACTCAAGGAATCAACACTATAAAAAGACCGATTGCTTTCCTTCAACCAATGGCTAGGAGAATGATCGATGTCCAGTAGGACGGCATGAACAGGCTTGTCATCAAGCGGTCCTTCTGCATTAAATCCAGAGCCGCTAGCAGTGGCAATGGCAAAAAAATCGCCGTGTCTGAGAGTGCTCCGCGAGTCTGTCTCGAGGATATCACCAATGGGCAAAATGCCTTGTTGATGCCAATTGATTACGGGTTGCATGACGTCAATCGTGCGCAGCGTTTTGACGCTGGTATCATTTAGCACTGATAGAGCGGTATAACCTAAGCCCAAACCACCCACAACGATATCAAGATTATCTATTAAGTCGTTTTCTTTGAGTTGGGCTAGCCCTAGCTTGGATAATTGCTCCTCTGCCTCTACGAACAAACTGGACATCAAAAACTCATCTCCCAGCTTCACTTCATAAATTAGCTTATTGTCTAAACGGGGCTCTGTACGGCGTCTGAGGCTAATCTCACCGAAAGGTGTGCTTTGATAATCCAGCTCTTCAAATATTTGCTCCATTGGTCTTAATTTATTTTGATGAGCATTTTAAATATGAATATGGCCTTTTAAAAAAAGCGTAGCGTAGCCGGCAATTTCTACTCGTTCACCGTTATATTCACAGAACACTTCTCCTCCGCGTACGGAAACTTGTTTAGCAATCAAGCTCTGCTTACCCAAGGCTCCAGACCAATATGGAACAAGTTTGGTAAATGCCGAGCCAGTTACGGGGTCCTCATCGATTCCAACATTAGGGCCAAAAAAACGATTAACAAAATCGTACTGCTCTGACTGTGCGCTAACGATAATTCCTCGCGAATCAAATTTCATCAATGCTTTAAAATCCGGTTTAGCATCATTAACGGCGGTTTCAGAATCTAATATCAGGACAATATCCTGATTAAATAAGCATTGTTCAATACAATTCTCATTCGCCAAACCTAAGGCCCTCGCAATATCCGCTGGAGTGTCGCAGGCTCGTGGTATCTCTGCGGGAAAATCCATTGAAAATAGCTCATCATGACGGGTCACTGTCAAGTCTCCACTTTTGGAGGAAAAAATCACTTCTGACCCCTGATAACCCAGCTCATTAAACAATACGTAGGCACTAGCCAGGGTTGCATGGCCGCATAGGTCGACTTCAACAGACGGTGTAAACCAGCGAATCTCAAAGCCACTATCATTTTCTACGAAAAACGCAGTTTCAGCTAAATTATTCTCGGCGGCAATCGTCTGCATAAGATCATCGGATAGCCATTCATCCAACGGACAAACCGCGGCTGGATTGCCTTCAAAGGCTTTGTTAGCAAAAGCATCTATTTGATATTGCGGTGTTACCATAGATATGATTCTCGCTCAGTGTGTAAATAGCTCCAAACCTAATTTTGACTCCAAAGCTTACTAAAACTCAAAAGATTGCTGAGGCTCAAATGCTTAATAATTTGCGTGTAAATGCTCGACAACTTTGTCGCCAAACGCATCCGTAGAAAGGATAGTGGCGCCCGAGCCAGGCCTAGATAAATCGGACGTCGAAAACCCAGCTGCAAATACACTTTGCATTGCATCCCACACGTTTTTTGCTTCTTCAGCCATCTCAAAACTGTATTCCAACATCATGGCCATTGAACCAATCATTGAATATGGATTAGCAATTTTTTGACCTGCTATATCGGGTGCAGAACCATGAGAAGGCTCATAATAGGCCTTGCCGTTGTCACCCAAACAAGCTGACGGCATCAAACCCAGCGAGCCTAAAATCCCACCACCCTGATCACTCAATATATCGCCAAACATATTCTCCATTACCATGACATCAAATTGGCTCGGATTTAGACACAAGGCGGTCGCAGCGGCATCAACCAATATATGTATAACTTCTACATCTGGATACTGCTGCGCAATCTCTTCCAATACCTCATTCCATAGAACACTGGATTTTAAGACATTACTTTTATGAATATTGTGCAGCACTTTTTTACGACCACTCGCGACTTTGAATGCTTCATGAACAATATTACTAATTTGGTCTTCATCGTACTCAAGCACTTCTCGCACAAAACGTTTGCCCTGGTCGCTCACGCCCAACTCTTTCTCACCAAAATAAAGGCCACCCACCAATTCACGCATCATTATTATATCAATACCATCACCAATAACTTCGGGCTTTAAAGGAGAGAAATGCCCGAGCGACTTAGGCAAATAAACGGGCCGATAATTTGCATAGGTATTAAGACGCGAGCGCAAAGGTAATATTGATCCGCGTTCGGGTTGTTGATCAATGGGTATCTTTTTTGATTCTTCGTGGTTCAGACCCACTGGACCTTTGACAACCGCATCGGCTTCGTCCACTACGATCTTAGTTTCGTCTGGAAACGCACTGCCATCAGTAAAATAGGCTCCCGCACCGAATGGCGCCTCAATCAAATTAAATGTAACGTCATTGCGTTCTTCAATTACACGCAACACCTTTATGCCCTCTTGCATAATCTCGGGACCAATGCCGTCACCGGCTAGAATTGCTATTTTGTACGTAGTCACTATTTTGTAGAAAGTTTGTTCAGATGGCGCCGAATTCTAGCTGATTTTCACTCCCAACCGAAGCCTTTAAAGCCAATCTGCGTTTGATACGACGTGCGAAACAATAAAAACACCTAACCAACGTGCTGACTCCAATCATTTGGCTATGGTATAAACAGGTTTGGAACTTCAACTACTACCCAGTGAAAATCATGCTTAAATTAATCAAAACCTCCCCAATTAAAGAAATTAGACTTTGTTTCGCCTCATTGATAGCGGTAATTTCAATAAGCCTATTTTTCAATCAGGCGGTGCATGGCCAGGAATTATCGTTTGATAGCGTAGAAGTAGCGCCCGGCTTACATATGTTATTTGGCGTTGGCGGTTTCGCAGGTGGCAATGTCGGCTTGTCGGTGGGCGATGATGGTGTAGCAATGATCGACAATGGCGTTGCGTCGGCACTCGATATCTTACTAAAACAAGTCGGTGAGATCACTGACAAACCCGTCGATTACTTAATTAACACCCACATTCACGGTGATCATATTGGCAATAATGCTGCCTTCGGTGGCGAAGGAGCGCGCATTATTAGCCACGATAATTTACGCGAGTCTCTTGTCAAAAGCGGTAAAGCTGGCGCCGCGGCTATTCCGGTCATCACCTTTACCGAAGAAATGACTCTGCATATCAATGGCGATGAGGCCACCATTTTTCATGTCGCCAATGCACATACTGACGGCGATGCCATTATTCATTTTAAAAATGCTAATGTCATTCATACGGGCGACGTAATGTTTAACGGCATGTTCCCATTTATCGATGGCAACAATGGGGGCGCTTTGCCAGGAGTAATCGCTGCCTTAACTAAAATTGAATCAATGGCAAATGAGCAAACTAAAATCATGCCAGGTCACGGCATATTGGCCGCTAGAGACGACGTGACCAAAACCATCGCCATGCTAACGGATTCCTATGAACTAGTAGATGCAATGGTGAAAGAAGGCAAAACCGACGAAGAAATAATCGCAGCAAACCCTTTATCAAAATACGAAAGTTTTAGTTGGAATTTTATCAATACCGAAAAAATGACGACGCAAGTACTCGCCGCCGCGCGCTCTGTACCGCTGTAAAAATCATTGATCGATAGCATAGACCGATAACATTGTTAGCGGGTCAATCTACGCACCCATAATAAAGAGAACCCAATATCGTAAACAACGTTTTAATAAGAGAACTAAGCCATGATCAAATTCAATCTTAACGGCAAATCCGTAACCTCAGCGAGTCCTGACGATACACCATTGCTCTGGGTAGTTCGTGATGAACTGGGTCTAAAAGGAACCAAATATGGCTGCGGAATAGCACAGTGTGGTGCCTGTACCGTGCATTTAGACGGCTCGCCAATACGCTCATGTTCAGTGCCAGTTAGCGCTGCG
>CAZJWW010000091.1:0-5237 GCA_964549895.1 uncultured Gammaproteobacteria bacterium | reverse complement strand
GTCGATAACCACCATTGAAGGCCTTGATTCACAGGTAGGCCAAGCTTTAAAGGCCGCTTGGGTGGCTGAACAAGTACCCCAATGTGGCTACTGTCAGTCCGGTCAAATTATGCAGGCAGCTAATTTATTAGAAGGCGATGCCACGCCGTCAGACGCTGAAATTACCCAAGCAATGAATGGTAATTTATGTCGTTGCATGGCCTATACCCGCATTCGTAAAGCCATAAAAGTCGCCGCGCAAGGAGGAGAATAGTCATGCCAAAAATCAAGGACATGCAGTCAAGCTTAGCAACTACAGGTATTTCGCGACGCTCTTTTCTAGCAGGTTCAGTCACCACTGGTTTGTTTATGGGCGCCGGTTCACTACTAACCGGCTGCAGCGAACAAGACGCGGTAGATTCGATCACGGCCCCAGAATCACCTCACGATCCTAGTAAATTATTTTCACCCTCGGTTTGGTTTGAAATCAACACCGATGGCAAAATTCTGATTAACGTCGCCAAAGCCGAAATGGGGCAGCACGTTGGTACAGCTCTAGCTAGAATAGTCGCCGACGAACTGGGTGCGAATTGGGCTGACGTTAACATTAAGCACGTAGATACTGACCCCAAGTGGGGATATATGATCACTGGTGGATCTTGGTCGGTATTCAACTCTTTCACTGCACTGTCGCAAGCGGGTGCGGCAGGCCGCACAGTATTGCAAGAGGCTGGCGCAAAATTATTAGGCTTAGCTAGCGAAGACTGCAGCGTGGCAGCAGGCGTTGTTAGCGCTGGAAAGCAATCCATTAGCTTTGCTGAGATTGTTCAAAGTGGTGATATCAGCCGCAGCTTTAATGAAGAAGAATTAGCCGCGTTACCCGTAAAAGCACCCACCGAACGCACACTCATAGGTAAAGATGTAGGGGCTTTGGATATTCCTGAGAAAGCCAGCGGTCAAGCTGTTTATGGTATAGATGTTGAACTGCCTGATATGGTTTTCGCACAGCCGCTAATGCCACCAACGCGTTACGGTAGCGAAATTAAAAACATTGATGATTCAGCGGCAAAAGCAATCGACGGTTATCAACAGACAATTCAAATAACTGATCCAAGCGATCAACTTCAAGGCTGGGCGCTCGTTATTGCTGACTCCCTCGCTGCGGCCATCAAAGCCGCGCGAGCGGTGGAAGTTGATTGGCAAGCTGGCCCGACGGATAAAATCAATGAGTCCGATTTATTCGCGCACGGACTAGAGCTTAGCGAAGACAAAAGCACAGGCGTATTGGTTGTTAACGACGGAGATATTGCACAAGCAAACGAATCGGCGACGCAAAGGCACTCTGCCGTTTATCGCACTAGTACCGCCTTACACTTCCAGCTAGAGCCTGTTAACGCCTTGGTGGAATTTCAAGATGGCATCTGCCACATCCACTCGGGCAATCAGTGGCAATCATTAGTGCTGCCCTTTTTAGCCAACGCGCTGGAAATACCAGAATCCGATATTATTATTCATCAATATTATTTGGGTGGCGGCTTTGGTAGGCGGCTCTGGGGCGATTATATGATTCCTGCCGCATTGGCGGCTAAGCAACTTGGCAAGCCTGTTAAATTAGTGTTTCAGCGGCCTCAGGATAGTTTATTCGATTGCGTTCGCTCGCCTTCTGTTCAACAGTTCAATGCATCTTTGGATGACGACAATATCATTACCGGGCTGGAACATACGGCCGTGGCTGGCTGGCCCACTCTTAATTTGGCTCCTGGTTTTTTAGCCGACGGTATTGATGGCAAAGGCAAATATGATAGTTTTTCGATCAGCGGTGCTGATCATTGGTACACGCTAGCGAATCATCGCGTTCGAACCATAAATAATGATCTGGCTCAGCGCACATTTCAGCCTGGCTGGCTGCGAGCGGTTGCTCCTGGTTGGGTTGCGTGGGGAGTAGAGTGTTTTATTGACGAATTAGCCATCAAGACTGGCCAAGACCCTATCGAGTTAAGACTTAATATGCTCGATGGCGTGGGTAAGAATGCAGGTGAGGCTCCCGATTCGATAGGCGGAGCGACGCGACTTGCCGCCGTATTAAGAGAAGTAAAAGCACGAGCTAATTGGGGAGCTGACTTAGCTGAAAATGAAGGTATGGGAGTAGCTGTGGCGCACGGTCAAGAACGTACTATGCCAACTTGGACGGCAGTGATAGCTCATGTGGCTGTTGACCCAACGACCAAGGCCGTTACCGTCAAGAAAATATGGCAGACTATCGACTGCGGCACCGTAGTTCACCCCGATGGCGCAATGGCCCAAGCGGAAGGCGCAACGCTATGGGGAGTAAGCTTAGCTTTGCATGAAGGCACTCAATTCAAAAATGGCGCTGTGGCTGATACTAACCTTGACACTTATGCTCCGTTACGCATGGCAGACGTACCCGAGCTCGATATTCAGTTTGTCAGCAGCACCGAAAAACCAACCGGCCTAGGTGAACCTCCGCTGATTGCAGTTGCACCCGCAATTGGTAATGCGGTATTTGCCGCAACTGGTACTAGAGCGCGAGATTTGCCGATTAAACTTTAGTTTTCGCACTAGGAAGCAATGGCAAAACTTCGAGTTCATAAATTGTCTAAGTTTCTAAAATACAACGGCTTATGGGTTTTCTATTTTGTCTTCACGGTGTGGGCGATTAGCACACATGATAGCGAGCCGGTTTTTTCTGTCGCTGGACCACTCGGCTACGGCAAAGCGTTGACGTGGGTTATTTTGATTGGTTTTCTTGCTTACTCTCTGTACTGCCATATACGCGAAAGTTTCTTTCACAGCATGCGCGATCTAATGCCGTATTTTTGGTTCAAGCAAATCGGCTTCGACTTATACCTTGGATTACTGATTCCACTAGCGCTTATCTATCTTAACGAAGGTTCACTAGTGACGGTAGGAATTTGGTTTTTGCCCATTTTTTTTATGGCAAACCTCGCCACACTACTCTATCTAGCGCTTAACTATCAATCTTTGATTGCACACTTTTATTAGGCGCAGAATAGTTGTGGATTATTCTAATGATTAAGAAACGACTGTGACGGTGTCTCCCACACTGAGAGGTTCCGCTCCATTTTCAACTACGGCATTTTTGCCGAAGTAAATTTTACCCGCCTGTCGACGATACTTATTCAACACATCGATGATTTGCGCTTGTTTTTGAGCCGTTAAAGGATCAATGGATGGAATGATGCAGCGCGAACAAAGTTTAACTAACTGTACGGTATTGCCCGCAATTTCCAACTGTTGCCAATCATCTTCCGCGTGCGGTTCACACCCATCGACAACAATATTCGGTCTAAAGCGTTGCATATCGATAACATCATCCAGTTTTGTATTCAGCAAATCTAAGGACGCTTGTGAAACTATCAATAGTGGGAATCCATCGGCAAAGCCCACGATCTGGTTCTCATCTGCATAATCCTGATCAACTAGTCGTCGGGTTTGTTTCGGCATATAAACTAAACGCACGGACACCTTCAAAATTTGGCTTAACCAATCTGACACCTCATCCCCGCAATCCTGCGCAAGTACTTGGTCATGCCAAACTTCGACCATCATTGGCTCACCTGAGGTAGCCAACACCTCACAGGAATCAAGACCGTCGGCAGACAAGGTTAAAACACCATTATCAATCTGTGTTTTGATAAGACACATTTTCGGGTGTTGGCGCTGTGTTACAAACTTACCATCCGTATTCACTACCATCCATCGGCGATCGTATTCTGGGCCGGTAGAGTCCAAATTAAAACAATTAACGGTAATGCCAGCTAGAGACTTTACCGGATGAATATAAAGTTGACTAATAGTTAACGCGCGCATCGCATATCTCTAACAATGGTGAAGTTCCAAACCGCCCAAGAATCAAACTGAAATAATATAAACCTAGCTAATGGGCAGGTTCGTCATCACAATTTTAATTTAGTATCACTCACCAAGATACCGTTACCATCGGCATAAACCCAATAGCCTGGGCGAATAGTATGGCCACCGAAAGTCACCGCTACATTCAGGTCGCCTACTCCGCGCTTTTGTGTTTTCATTGGGTGAGTAGCCAACGCTTTTACACCAATATCCGTATCATTAATTTCATCTACATCGCGGATACAGCCGTTTATCACCATACCCACCCAGCCATTTTTAGACGCTTTTTCAGCTAACATATCGCCTAAAATCGCTCTGCGCTTTGAACCACCGCCATCCATTACTATAACTTTGCCTAGTCCTGGCGTTGCAACCAATTCCTTGAGTACGGAGTTGTCTTCAAAACATTTAATGGTAACTGCCTCACCGTAAAAATTTCTATTACGTCCAAAGCTGGTGAATAAAGGTTCTAATATGGCTATGGAACCGTCTGCAATTTTTGTTTCATAGGTATCGCATATATCGGGAGTAGAGATTTTTTTCATATTTCTTCAATAATTATAGAGATTGATTACAGTTGAGCGAATGATATTGTTTTGCACTCAGTACCAAAGTTCGTTTGCCTATTGTAACTCTCAATGTCAGTATCACAATATTAATCAACCCATCTTCGATGCTCTCTAGACCTATGTACAGTTCTAGATACACATTGGAATTGTAGCCATTTTGCGCAGCTCGATATGAACCGCTTTCCCTCCTTCGCGCTTATCTATCTCATGAGAATACTATTTTGAATTTAAGCCTTTTCGGCACAGGTGAATTTTATGCGCTTGTTTGCGCATTTCTGTGGGGCTCTGCGGTGGTGCTCTTCAAATACGCTGGCAATTCCTTAAGTGCGAATAATTTAAATTTGGTTAAAAATGTTATTAGCGTTGGATTATTTTTTCCAACGGCGATGCTCATTGAAGGGCTGACATTACCGAGTTTGTCTGCGATCGAGTGGTTAATTTTAATTACTAGTGGGTATTTTGGGATTGCTGTAGCCGACACTTGGTACTTGCAGGCCTTGCGTTATCTCGGCGCTGGGCGTACCGCAATAGTGGCTAGCTTATACAGCCCTTTTGTAGTCATTCTTTCGATCATTTTTTTGGGAGAATATTTACAAGCTTGGCAATGGCTCGGTTTTGTTTTAGTGCTTATAGGTATTTTGATTGTGGTATACCAACGACAACAACAAGACCTAGCCCAATCAGTGTTGTTGCGCGGCATAGTACTCGCCGCCAGCTCGGTCTTTTTAACCGCATGTGGCGTTGTGGCGATGAAACCTATTTTAGCCAATGACGGTTTTTTTTGGCTCGTTAGCC
>CAZJWW010000090.1:0-11706 GCA_964549895.1 uncultured Gammaproteobacteria bacterium | reverse complement strand
CCAAAAAGTCGTTAGCGGCTTGCGCTTTAAATTGCTCCTGCGGTGTGTAGGTTTGCGGCAGCATGGCGGTGCTGGTCATAAATAATAAGTTCCAGCCTAAACCTAAAATGAGTAGCGCCCACCAGTAGTGCAATACGGCCATGCCGTTAAAACCAATTAGCGTCACGATTAAATAGAGAGCAAGGCCGCTAAAGATTAAACTGGCACTAAATCCTCTTTTTAATAACGCACCGGATAAAAGAGACGGTAAGAACATGGCCACAATATGAGTTTGAATTACCAGTTTGGTGTGGCTTAAAGAATGGCCATCGATCTCATGCATGCTAATCGGGGTGGCGGTCATTACAAATGCCATTACGCCATAACCGACTGCTGCCGAACCGGCGGCTAATACAAATATCGGTTGGCTGATGATTTGCCACAAGGTGCGTTTCGCGATACCTGTTTCTCGGTCAATGATGGGCACATTTTTGTACAGCGTTAAGACCAATAAAGCGGCGATGGCTAAGCCGCCGGCAAAGACGAAAGAACCTGGAAATGCGGCTTGGCCGTCCACCATGTCTTTGCCTATCGCGCCTAATTGTGGGCCCACAATGGCCGCAACTAAATTAGCCATCAAGCCTAGCGTTAGGCCGTCGGCGGCTTGAGCTTCTCCCTCAGCGTTTTCTAAGATAATAAAGCGTGCTTGATGCGTAAAGGCGGCGTTTAGGCCTAAACAAACGGCGCCGGCAATCAATAAATTAAAGTTGGCAGTTATGGCCGCAAAATAAGCCATAAAGCAACCGATGAGTGACACTACTAAGCCTATAGCCATGCCCGCTTTGCGGCCAAAACGCTGCATGATAAGGGCGGCGGGAATGGTTGCTAGACCAGTAGCCCCAATCATCATAGCCATGGGTAGCGTGGCTAATTCTGGCGAAGGCGCTATCTGCGCACCGAGAATACCTGCCATAAATACCATCATCGAAATAATTGCGAAGCTTAGAGCCATCACAGCGGATATCACATAAATATTTTTAGGTAGGTTGAGCATCACTCGGCGATGAAGTTTTCGAGCTGCGTATTAAATAAGTATTTAAGGTCAGCGCAAGTTTGTACTAATTGTTCGTTGCTAAAGGGCACCGCAGCTATATTTCCCCATACGGGTTTAGGCCAAACGGAGTCGGTTCTAAAGCGCACTATGTGATGTACATGCAGTTGTGAAACGATATTGCCAAGCGCGGCGGTATTAAGTTTGTCGCCCTGATAATGATTCATCAAAAGAGCCGATAATGTTAAGGATTCTGCATGCAATTGACGCTGATCCGTTGGCTCAAGCTGATAGATTTCCGTTTTTGATTCACGCATTGGCACCAGAATAATCCATGGAAACTGCGCGTCATTCATTAGTAGTACTTTGCACAACGGCAAAGTACCTAAGGTTATTGTGTCGGCGGCAAGTTGTGGATTTAATTCGAACATAGTTTGAACACAAATAGGAAACTATAGAGGATTAGATATCTAAATAAGGCGTTGAGAATACACTCATCCTTAATTTGCTTCTATATAATGCAACATATGAGTAGATTAAAAGAGCTGGTTAAACAAATAGGCAAAGAAAAAATGCCGCCAGTACATTTGTGGCAGCCCGAGCATGTTGGTGAAATTGATATACGTATCGATGCGCAAGGTTTTTGGTTTCATGAAGGTGACGCCATTGCCCGCGAAGAGTTAGTCAAATTGTTTGCCAGTATTCTTTGGCATGAAAATGGGCAGCACTATTTAGTTACCCCTGTTGAAAAGTTAGCGATTGAGGTTGCTGATTCACCCTACTTAATTCATCAGATGGAACATGTTATAGAACCGGATCAAGAAGCGTGGGTGGCGGTAACCAACACTCATGAGCAGTTGATCGTGGGTGCCGATCACCCCGTTGAACTACGCCAGTATCAAGAGCAATGGGTGCCTTATATTAATGTTCGCTATGATTTATGGGCGCGAGTGAATCGCAGTATTTATTATCAATGGGTGAGTGCGGCAATGGAAGCTATGGTGAGTGATTCTAAAGTTAGTAAATTAACTTTAGAATCCCAAGGTTATGAGTTTGAAGTAGCAAGAGAAGATTAACGCCTGCAAGACGTTGCCGTTGGAGCCGCCTAAAAAATGAGTGGCCAAGATTAAACTTAAATTTGGTGGGGATGTCGCGAGGAGTAGCTGCCCTTGGGGTATGCGTCAAAGAAATGACGGCCCGCCCCGGCGATCGTTGCATGGATGCAACTTATTAGAGCAGTGCAGGAGCAACTGCCGAGTGGCAATGGTAATAAGAATAGAAAAGATTAATTTCATGCGATTTAGCTTAGAAGAAAAATAATCTAATCGTCTCTTATTAGTCCTCTTGCTTGTTGATCTAGGATTGCGGTTTTTATTTTTTCGTAGCTTTCGAAGCGTTTTGTTCCGATATCACCGGCTGCTACGGCGGCGCGTATGGCACAGCCGGGTTCGTCTTCGTGTTTGCAGTCTCTAAAGCGGCATTGGCCTAGGTGCTTGGCTATTTCTACAAAGCCATGTTGCAGTTGCAGCGTATCTATATGCCAAAGACCGAAGTCGCGTATGCCGGGTGAGTCTATTAATTGTCCGCCATGCGGTAGGTGAAATAATTTGGCCTTGGTGGTGGTGTGTGTGCCTTCTCGAGTTTGTGATAATTCGCCAACTTCTAATTTCGCTTGCGGCAGTAGGGTATTGATTAGAGAAGACTTACCCACCCCAGATTGACCTACGACAATACTAGTGCGTTGGTCGATGAGCGTCGGAAGGTTGGCCAGTTGGGGTTCTTGATGACGCGAGCTCACAATTTTTACGGTTGTGTAGTCTAGATCTTCATAGAGCACTAATAGTTCTTGAATGTAATTGCGGTTTTCTCGGCATATTAGGTCGGCTTTATTGAGTACCAATATTGGCCTGATGTTCATTAGTTCAGCGGCCACTAGATATCGATCTATTAAATTCGGCTGGGGTGCGGGTTCGCAGGCAATGACTATTAACATTTGATCGACATTCGCTGCCACCGGTTTTAACTTACCAAAATTGTCTGGGCGTTCCAAAATACTGCGTCGTTCTTGGCGCATTTCAATTACGCCAGTTTGATCCGCTCCTGCTCGCCAGATGACTTTATCGCCTGCGACAATAGTGCCTAGATTTGCGCGTGCGACACAGCGGTGGATGCCGCCTTGGTCTTCGCCTTCGAGTGCTTGAATTTCAAAGTGTTTACTGTAGCGGCAAATGACTAAGCCTTGTTGTTCACTGCTCAAATCACCGGATTGAATTTGCCGATCTAAGTTACGTTCCTTCTTTAATGCGCGCTGGCTGCGCTCTTGCTGAATTTTCTCTGCGCGCCAGGTTTGCCGCCGATTGAGTTTGCGCTTACTCATTTAGTTCCGAGCTCACTATCGGTTTGTGCCACTAATAATAATTTCTGATGGCGGCTAAGCTGCTTTAATTGATGTTCACGTTGGCTGGCGTGCGAACGGTCTTCGCAAATCTCTTGATAGGCCAAACTAACTGGCCGCCGCGCTCTGGTATATCGAGCCGCTTTGGTATTGTCACTATTGTGCTCACTAATGCGCCTCTCAACGTCCTTGGTAATACCGGTGTAGAGCGAATCATCTGCGCACCGAAGCATATAAACGACCCAACTCACTAACGGTTTGCCAGCAGGGTTGAGAAATATTTGGGCATTAGATTCATTAATTTTGATCAGGGGTTTACTGATTTAAATAGCACTAAGTAGGGTGCTTGGAGGATAGCGAATTTCATCGTTGGTTTGAAGAACTCCTGCTTCGGTAATAAATATTTCAGGATCATGTACGTTAGTACTTGAAACTTTTATTAAAAAACAGTAAGTTAACTAATACTTTTGCGTTTTTACCTCAAGGTTATTGCGTCGTGGCCATTAAAACCAAGCGTTAAACCTTTGCGCTATGCGTAATTGAAGCGACTTTCAAGCAACCGTTAGGGTAGCTTTATCTTTGTTAAGCTCTTGTTTAGCCTAAGGTTTTGCCCGCAAATAATAAGATTGCAGAAAAAATAAGAATAATAAGAAGAAGTGATGAATACAAAAATAATGGTAATCGACGATAGTAATACTATCCGAATGACAGCTGAGACTATTCTTAAGAAAGAGGGGTTTGAGGTGTATACAGCGACAAATGGTTTTGAGGCTATGTCCGTTATTACCGATACTCGACCGGATATTATCTTCGTAGATATCATGATGCCCAGATTGGATGGCTATCAAACTTGCAAGTTGATTAAGAACAATAGTCATTTTCGCAATACACCCGTAATCATGTTGTCCAGTAAAGACAGTCTGTTTGATCGTGCTCGAGGTCGAGTGGCTGGTTCTGAACAACATATCAATAAACCATTTACCAAAAGCGAACTGCTAGAGGCAATTAGCCGCTTCGTATAAAACAATAATAGTAAACGCCGATTCATCGGCAATTTGAATAAAAGTAAATATCATGTCAAACAAAAATATATTGGTCATAGATGACTCAAAAACAGATTTTCTATATGTGAAAAACATACTAGAGAGAGGCGGTTATGAGGTGAGCTATGCATCATCCGGTAAAGAAGGTGTTGAGTATGCGAAGCAGCATAAGCCCTGCTGTATTCTCATGGATGTGGTTATGCCGGACATGAATGGTTTTCAAACCACGCGTGCGATCTCTCGGCAAGTTGAAACGGCCGACATTCCAATTTTAATGTTGAGCTCAAAATCTCAGAAAACAGATAAGGTGTGGGCTGAAAGACAAGGTGCAATAGACTATATAGTTAAACCAGCGGATCCCCAAAAATTAATCTCTAAGTTAAAGGCAATTTTGGGTTAAGCCACTTTTCGCTCAGCGAAATTATTGGTGAGGCAATAACAACTATGTCAAACAACACGGCTTTTGAATTACTGAGTAACATGCGCGACCAAGCGCGTGAGCTAAGTACACAGGACGTTAACTACGCGGTTCAAGACGCCGGTGTAAAGTACATCGCGTATTCTGTAAACGGCGTTAACTTCTATACCGACGCGCAAGATATTAAGGAAGTGACGGTGTGTGAGAATTTAATGGTAGTGCCTCAAACTAAACGCTGGATGCGCGGTCTTGTAAATTCAAAAGGGACTCTATATTCAGTTAATGATTTGTCGTTAGTTGCGGGTTTTGATCAACCGACGTCAATAAAAAACGGGCACTTATTGCTAATAAATAACGAGACTAGTCAAAGTGCGTTATTGGTAAGTCGGGTTATTGGTTTCCGTTATTTTGCAGAGCAGGCGCGCATGACTGATTTAGACAGCCATTATGAGAAGCTTGATGGTCTGAGTACATTTGTCGACGAGGCGTTCAATGCCGACAATGAAGATTGGTATCACCTCGATGTTAATAAGTTGCTAGAAGCTGAGCAATTTTTAGAAGTTCAATAAACAACAATAACTAAAGCGATAAACTAAGTCGCTAACTAAGAAGAAAAAGCCGCAATAGGTAAAAAATTATGAATAAGTCAACGATAAGCTACAATGACGAATCAACGGAAATAGATGACTTGATTGATCAAGCCGATATAGATGTTGAAGAACTAAGATCTGAAATGGAACTGGATATCAACAGCATCCAAGAGATCGATGACGAAGTATTAAATACGGGTGATGAATTTGACGCATTTGAAGATGTAGAAGATGAAGACGTGGCCGCCGCTCCTGTTGTTACTAATAGTCGGAAAAGTGAGCGCCTATGGCTAATATTGACCATTCTATTCTTTCTCCTAGCATTATTAAGCAGCCTATTGGTTGGCCCCACCATTTCTCAACAGGAAGATCGCGTAAGTAATATTGATCAGGTGGTCAAAGATGTGAGTTTGGCAAATACATCGGCTGGTCAATCTCTTACAGCAAACGGCCGCTTTGACCCCTTAATTAAAAATATTGCGGATGCAAAACGCGATGTAAATAAATTAATTAGTGGTTCTTCGGTTTTATCTGGCGTATCCAACTTTATTTTTGGCAACGATTCGGCGAACCAGAAAATTCAAGAAGGGTGGGATAGCTATAACACTGCGACGCAAAAATTCATCGCAAACCAAAATGACCTAACGCAAATTAAAAGTCGCATAACAACCTTAACCGGCTCTCTTAATAGCGTGGTCGGAGAAACTGTTGGATTTGTTGAGGCAGTGGCTAAAGAAGGTACCAATAAAAACAGTGGTAAGGATAAAGATCGTTATTTGTTTCTTACGTCAGAAGCGGCCAACCTCAACGGTATTTTAAGTCGTCTAAACTCATCGGTTCGCGGTTATTACGTGCCGTCCAGTGACTTGTCGGCACTGGTCGATTCACAAACTAATTTATCTGCCCGCCTGCAAGGTACTCTGAGTCGTATCGTGAGTAATTCGGCTGCGATAGTAGGCTCTGTGGCAACGCCATTAAATGAAAAATACCAAACATTGGCGAACAGTTTTGCTGAGATTGGTGCCAGTACTCCTAAGCTAACCGAATCGCGCTTGGCGCTAAATGAAATGCGCGCAAGTGGTGCTGAACTGGTTCAACGATTGAACAGCGCAAGAAGCGATACCAGTGTTTCCCCATTGATGCGTTCTTTAGCGACGATATTGCCATTGATACTGGCTATATTAGGTGCCTTTTCTTTATTCCGCTATTCGCGAGCCCAAGCGAGTGGCTTGATCGCGCACGATGCTGGTTTGGAATCAGCTCTAGCCGAGCAACAAGAATCAATTTTGAAATTGCTTGATGAAATGAGTGCACTAGCGGATGGAGACCTAACCGTTGAAGCGGAAGTAACTGACCAAATCACCGGCGCGATTGCTGACTCGGTAAACTTTGCTGTAATGGAAATGCGGGAGCTGGTAACACAGATTAACCGTGCTTCTGTGGAAGTGGCCAACGAATCAGAATTGGCGGTGAACAGCGCGCAAGCAGTATCGCAATCGAATACGCATCAGGCTCAAGAAATATCCCATGCGGCGAGTTTAATGACCAAGGTATCAAACGATATGCGTGAGATGTCTGAGCAGGCCAATAGTTCATCTGCCATGGCGACGGAGTCACTGAAAGTGGCCGAGCAAGGTACGCAAGCGGTGCGTGACACGATCACAGGCATGGATAACATGCGCGAACAGATTCAAGAAACGTCTAAGCGTATCAAACGATTAGGTGAGAGCTCACAACGTATTGGTGACATCGTGTCGCTGATTGATGATATTGCTGAACAAACCAATATTTTATCTCTTAACGCGGCGATACAAGCATCGATGGCCGGTGAAGCTGGTCGCGGTTTTGCGGTGGTATCGGATGAGGTACAAAGTTTAGCGGAACGTTCTACCGAAGCGACTAAAAAAATCGCTCAATTGGTAACTACGATTCAAAACGATACAAATGATGCTGTGTTATCAATGGAACATGCGACTCAAGAGGTGGTAAGCGGAACCAAGGTTGCTGATACCGCCGGTAGTGCACTTGCTGAGATTGAAACTGTATCGCAAAAACTATCAAGTTTAATTGCGGGTATCTCTAAGGGTTCAACCGAACAGGCTGAGCTAGTTAACAAGGTGTCACAACAAGTAACCAAAGTGAGTGATTCATCAACAGATACTTCTCAGAAAGCCCAAGACTCAGCTAACTCTATTGCAAAACTGTTAGAGTTGGCAAAAGATTTGGAGACGTCGGTAACACGATTCAAGCTACCAAACAGTTAGGCTGAAAATCTCTACGCAAAAAGTAGTAAAAATAAAAACTAATTATAAAAATATAAAAAACAAGTTAGAGATCTGAAATATGTCAATCTATTCCAATATAGACCTGGAAACCTTTAAATGGGTTAAGGGAGAAGTGGATATCACGCTGGAGAATGCCAAGAGTGAACTTGAGGAGTTTGCCAGCACTGATGATAAAACCGCGCTTCATGGACTTGTTAACCAGTTGCACCAAGTTGTTGGCTCGTTACAAATGCTTGAGCTTAAAGCACTTTCTTCATTAATTTTAGAGAGTGAACATTTAGTAGAGAGTTTTACTAAAGACGATAACACTATTGAGAAATCTTCTTTAGTGTCATTACTAAATAATTCTTTTAGTGCCTTACATGCCACTTTTGATCGTATTGAGTCGGGTCTGCCAGAGAACCCGACGGATGTTGTTGAATTAATAAATCTAATACGTTCAGAGCGTGGTCGAGAAGAAATAGAGATATCTTCTTTATTCTCACCAATGATTGATGTGTTTCCTGCGGTAAATTCCAAAAAAGCGCTCAGAGATGAAGTTTATATACGACGTGCTAAAGCGCTAAGAGTCTATTATCAATCTTTTATTTTGCGCTGGCTGCGTGATGGTGATGAAGAATCGATATCAAAAATTCGATTGACCTTTGACAAGCTGCTTCAGATGAGTACGTTTGGCTCGGTTGCCAGATTGTGGTGGGTAGCGACTGCTTATGCCGACTATATACAGTACAACGATTTACCCAAAAAGAATGTTCATAGCCGCATATTGCGTCAATTAGATGATTTGTTTCGACAGCTAGAACTTATCGGCGAATCTGCATTGGTACGTCACCCCGGTGAAGAACTTATTAAGCTTATGCTGTTTTATATTGGCGTGGGTGAAAAGCGCACTGAACGGATGGACGAGATCGTCACAGCGTTCTCATTGGAAGAATATTTCCCGTCTCTTAAAACGAGTACGGATCAGTTTGACGAAGATTTGTTACTGATTGAGGTCGAAAAGCTTAAGGAGAAAGGCGAATTGCCATTGCAGTTAATTCGCCAACTGGTAACGAACTATTTTGAAGTTGAACAAAAAGATAACGCTGGCCTGGATGAGGTCATCGAGCAATTACAAATTGTAAGAGATGCGGCTGGCGAATTTGAGCTGGGTGTTTTTTCTGAGGTGATATCCGAGTCCGTTGAAACCGCTAAGGGTATTCGAAGGGGTGTTATAGAACGAAATGAAGACTCTGGTTTTCATATGGCCTCAGCGTTAATCTTTGTAGAAAACACTCTAACTTCAAGCGATGCCATAGATGACAATTGGTTCAATAACGGTAAAGCCAAATTACGCGCATTACGTGCCTTAAACAATCAAGAACAAATTACGCCCGACATGGATGGTGTAAATTTGACTGGCAGTGAACGGCAAGCTTTGTTGGATGTGGTCGGTTCTGAGGTAGAAGAAAACCTTAAGATGATCGAAGAAAATCTAGAGGAATTCGCAAAGACTCCAACTGAAAGATTGTTGTTGGCAGGTATCGACGGCAAAGTACGTCAGGTACGAGGCGCGTTACAAGTGTTGGGCGAGCAAAAAATCGGTCTATTGTTAAAACTTGCTGAAGAACAATTTAGCGGGTTGGAGAACAATGAATTAGCAGCCTCCCCGCAACTAATTGAAGCTTTGGCTATTTCCGTGGGAACCATGGAAGAATATGTCAAAGGCCTAAAAGCTAATAGCCCTGGCATGGATTTAATGCTGGATAGAAGTATTACCGATCTAGAAGTGGCCATTGGTAAAAAAGTTTCTCGAGATGATGTCGAAGACCTTATAGGCAATGCCTCTGATTCCTTGTTTTCTTGGTTATCGCATCAAGCCGATTTCGATTTGTTTACAAATCTAAAATCGAGCTTGCGTGATTTGAATGTGTTGTCCAAAAAAACTCATTTGCGTGAAGTTGAAGATCTAGTTGGCGAACAAAATAGGCTGGTAGATGTTATTTCGCAAGAACCCGCGTTTTTAACCGATAACATTACTGCCAATTTGCAAAACAATATGGCGGTGATTACTGAGCAGATTTTGCAGTTGTACGGAACTGAGGATACTGCTGAAGAAATTGAGTCTGATGCTAATCTCAGATATATGAAGTCGGCTATTGAATCATCAGACGATGATGCTGATGCGATTAAGTTCCACGATGATATGGACGTCTCTCAGCTGGATGAACAAGTTGAAGAATTTGATGTTGATAAATCCGTTACCGAAATTGGCAAACAAAATGCGGTGGAAGAGCCAGAAGGGGTAGATCAAGCGATATTTGAGGTCTTTATTCAAGAAAGTGAAGAAGTACTCGAATGGGCAAACGAGCAATATATTGTGTGCGAGAAAGATCTTAATGATCGTGACGCCACTCGTGAATTGCGGCGTGCATTTCACACCTTAAAAGGCAGCGCTCGCATGGTTGAGTTGAATAATGCCGCGGAAGTTGCTTGGTTAAGCGAATCTATGTTTAACTATGTATTAGACACTGAAAAACCGTTGAACAACTCGATACTTGGATTTGCTCGTGAAGCGTTAGACGAGTTTGAAGGCCAAGTAAAAGAGCGCTATGCCAACCAACAAGATATCGATATCGAAGCTTGGAGTTCAAAAACTCAAAGCGTCACTCTTGATGAAGTTGCTGGAGATGAGGAAGCATCGGCAGATGAAGAGCCGGTCGCTGAGGAAAAAGAGATTTTAGACGAGCTGGAGTTAGAGTTAGCAGATGATTCTAGTGAACAGCCCGCGGCTGAGGAAGTGCCTGCGGAGCAAGAAACTGTTGCTGAAGAGGAGACAGTTTCTGAAGCGTCAATTGCAGAAGAACCAGTTGCAGAAGAACCTATTGATGAATCATATTTTGAACAAGATATAACCGATAGTAACTTTGCTAAGGAAGTTAGTAGCCAAATTACCCTCGAAGACAATTCTTCTACTGAGATATTCAATAACGTTTCATCAGGGACTAGTTTGTTTATCGAAGCGTCGTCTGAAGAAAGCACTGTTGAAATCGATAGCATATCCTTTTCGGTGATCGATGATCCGCAAATGCGTCAAGTGTTTGCGCACGAAGCGGATAACAATCTACAAAAACTAAGAGAGCTGCTAGAATCTGAACAAATCGTAGTCGATGAAGATGATGTGTTATCAATTTCAATACATACCTTGCTCGGCAACGCACGCACCTTAGAACTAAAATCTATCTCGGATACTTATGAGGCTGCTGAGCGACTTTGTTTGTCGCGACAGGAATCACGGATCCCGCTTACTGAATCTGAAAAAACGTTGTTAAAAACGTTAGTCGAAGAAACACAAAGTTGTGTCAGCGGCAGGCAAGAAGTAGAGCCTTATTTTAAGATAAATCATTCGGTTTGGTCGACATTGGAAAAAGGTCTAGACACGGCCATAGACTTGGAACACCCGCCCACCGATCAATCAGATATTGAGGTGGTTGAAGAAACTATTGAAAGTAATACCATTTCGATTGAAGATAAAAGTGACCTAGAGCTTCTTGATTTTGATGATATTGAACTGGATGTTATCGGAAACTTCAGTGAAGATGCTGCTGCTGGCGATAAAGCTGACGGCGAATACGCTGAAATCGAAATAAGCTTAGAAGAAGTAAGTGAACTTGATACAGAAGCTGAAATCGAGCTTGATATGGATATGGACGTTGTCGTCGATGAAGTGCAAGAAATGAACGTTGATGTTTCTGCAGACAGCGCTCTCGATACAGACGAACAAGATACATCAAAACGCGTTGCTGCCATATTTGAAGACTTAGATCCAATGGATGACTTGCTTCAAGATGAAGAGCCCTCAGCTAGTTTGGTAAATGAGCCCTCGGCAGATGAAGAGCCCTCAGCAAATGAAGAGCCCTCAGCGGAAGGAGAGCTTGTGGTCTCTAACGATGATATTGACGAGCT
>CAZJWW010000089.1:0-11728 GCA_964549895.1 uncultured Gammaproteobacteria bacterium | reverse complement strand
GCGCAGTCTGGTAGCGCACCGCCTTTCTTTGTGGGGAGGAGAGCGGTGGTCGTAGGTTCACAAAATTGTCAGGAACAATTTTGATCAGCCGAAGGGCGAGGGCAGGGAGCCCGAGTAAATCCTATCACCCGAATCGCGTAGCGATTCTAATTAGTGCAAAAATCACTGTTTAGTAAGTTTAAAATCGGCTATATTCGCGGCTTGAGTTCGGGGTGTAGCGCAGTCTGGTAGCGCACCGCCTTTCTTTGTGGGGAGGAGAGCGGTGGTCGTAGTTTGACCGTCATTCTAAATTCAAAAGTATTGAGTTCGGGGTGTAGCGCAGTCTGGTAGCGCACCGCTCTGGGGGAGCGGTGGTCGTAGGTTCAAATCCTATCACCCCGACCAACTCAAAAATAAATAGAGATCTGGTAACTGTTTAAGTCTTAACGATTCCACCATACTAAAATTCTAAATGCATATCCTGATCAGTAACGACGACGGCTTCGATGCTCCTGGCCTTTCCATTCTTGCTAAGGCCTTATCTGAACAACACCACATTATTAGCGTCGTCGCTCCGCGTTCCAATATGAGTGGTTGTGGCATGGGAATATCGTTGCGCAAATCTATTGCGGTTGAACGGCAAGAGCCTAACAAATTTATTGTCGATGGTACGCCAGCTGACTGTGTCTATTTAGGCCTGCATAGTTTATTGAATAAACCCGTGGATATTGTGATTAGTGGAATCAATAATGGTGCCAATCTAGCTGATGACATTCTTTATTCTGGAACTTTCGCTGCAGCAATGGAAGCACGCCGTCTTCGATTACCTAGCATTGCATTGTCGATGACCGAGCATGCCACGGAGCAATATGGCACCGCGGCTCATATTGTGGGGCAAATGGTGAATAACATTGATCAACTTGAATACCAAGCCTTGTTGGCAGTTCTCAATGTAAATGTGCCGGAGGTGACAGTAAGCCAGTTACGTGGTCTCAAAGCTACGGTTTTAGGCGTTCGAGATGAACCAAAAACACCGATCCAGGAATCGGCCAAAGGTGATAAATTTGAATATCGTCTAGCCGCGGCGGGCGATTTCTTGGCGCGCCAGCATCATCGTGCCGTACAAGATTTTGAAGCGGTGCGAGATGGTTATGCGTCAGTAACGCCATTGACTGCGCAGTTTGATGACCACGCTTATGTTGAGGATGTTCAACAGTGGTTAAATAATCTTTGAGTTCCCCGAAGAAAATTCAACTATAATTTAGGCATGTATCACGAGCAGTCAAGTAAGCCGGAATATGCAGGCATCGGCATGACGTCTGAACGCACCCGTAATCGTTTAATTGAAGAGTTACGGGGGCTTGGAATTACCAATGAGCGAGTGCTCGGCGTTATGCAACAATTGCCTAGGCATATATTTGTCGATGAAGCATTGGCCAGTCGCGCCTACGAAAATACTGCTCTGCCGATTGGTCATGGTCAAACGATTTCGCAGCCATATATAGTTGGCTTAATGACACAAACATTATTGGACAAACCGCGTGCGAAAGTGTTGGAGATCGGTACTGGCTGTGGTTACCAAACAGCGGTGTTAGCCCCACTGTGTGAACAGTTGATTAGTCTTGAACGAATAGTCAAGCTTCACCGTCAGGCACGAGATCGTTTGTATGATATGGGTGTACGCAATGTATTGTTTCGTCATGGCGATGGTTTCGCGGGAATGTTAGATAATGCGCCTTTTAACGGGATTTTGGCGGCCGCTGTCTCGAATGATGTGCCCCAAGAATTGATAGAACAGTTGGCTGACGGTGGCCGTATTGTTATGCCAGTGGGTGGTGGTGATACACAGGTATTGATGGTGATTGATAAAACATCTACTGGCTTGATTAGACGAGAGATTGAAGCTGTTCGCTTTGTGCCGCGGCTTGCTGGGCTAAGTTGATTTCTTGGCTTGACCAAAAGAAACCTTTTTAAGCAATGCTATGACCTTATTTGAACCAATCTATAGCAAAATCTTGAGCTGGGCTAAGCATCGACATGCCGAGCGTTATTTGGCTGGTGTGAGTTTTGCAGAATCCTCATTTTTTCCGATCCCGGTAGACGTTATGTTGGCACCAATGGTGCTAGCGGATAAGTCGAAAGCTTGGCGATTGGCGGCCATAACAACGATCATGTCTGTATTAGGCGGCTTTTTTGGATATTGTATTGGTGCTTTCTTTTTTGATAGTTTTGGTGCACAAATGCTCGATTATTTTCATGCACATGAAGTATTTGAACAAGTAAAGGCTTCCTATTTAAAGCACGGAATGGCAATTGTGCTTCTAGCTGGTTTTACTCCGATTCCCTATAAAGTATTTACGATTGCCTCGGGTGTGATCGGTATTGCTATAATACCGTTTATATTGATGTCCTTAATTAGTCGCGGAGCGCGTTTTTTTCTGGTTGCTGGATTGGTTCGCTTAGGGGGTGACAAGCTCGAAGAAACAATTCATAAACAAATTGAAGTGTTAGGCTGGGCTACCCTAGCATTGGTGGCTGTGGGTTTTGGTGTTTATAAATTTTGGTAGTCCCTAAACTATGAAACGATCATATATCCTATTGCAACTGCCATTGATTATTCACCTATTGATGCTTAGCGCTTGTGCGCCGGTGATCCCAGCCGTGGTAGAAGAACGCAAAGTCACTGGTGTAAAACAGCAAACTGATAAAATTGGCGGGTCCGTTGTCCGGTTTGTCCAACCAGGAGATACGCTATATGCCATCGCCTTTGATAATGGTTTAGATGCACGTGACTTAGCTGCATGGAACGGTTTATCGCTGGATAATCGGATTAACGTAGGACAAAAACTTCGTTTGACCAAACCTCTTAACTTTGTGGCGCAAACGCGGCCACAAAATACTCCAGCTAATGTGGTAGTAAATACAACAGGCGGTACAACTGCCAATACACCACCAAATACTAACACGCAGATCAATAACAATAGTGGTACCAAGTCGGGTCAGGATTACACTGTAACGCCAACGCCGACTTCACCAGTAGTTCGGTCTGTCGCTCAATGGCAATGGCCCATTTCCGGGAAACTACTCCGTGGTTTTGCATTGAATGATGGGCAGCAGGGTATCGATATACAGGGTGTACTTGGCCAAAGTGTTATGGCCAGCGCCGCGGGCGAGATAGTTTATGCTGGTAGTGGATTAAAGGGATATGGCAATCTAATTATAATTAAACACAACGACGAATTTTTGAGTGCGTATGCTCACAATGAAGCCGTGTTCGTGAAAGAGGGTGAAAAGGTAAAGCAAGCTTCGATAATCGCTTCAATGGGCACTAATCAACGCGGTGAACCAGCATTGCAATTTCAAATCCGTAAACGCGGTTCGCCGGTGGACCCGCTGGGTTATTTGCCGAGTTTATAGCGACAATCGAAGGCCGTCTGGATACAATAAAGTCATTAACGATCAAAATAGGTTCCGCAGAGAACTGCGTTTTCGAATTCTAAAATATGGACGATTTTCCAAGAATTAAGCGACTGCCTTATTATGTGTTTAACACAGTAGGGGAATTAAAAGCATCCGCCCGTGCACGAGGCGAAGACATTATCGATTTTGGTATGGGCAACCCAGATCAGCCCACCCCACAACCTATAGTCGACAAACTATGTGAGGCAGCCCAGCGGGGTGATACCCATCGTTATTCAGTATCTCGCGGCATCCCTCGCTTACGCCGAGCTATTGCCAATTGGTATGGTGAACGTTTCAATGTAGATATCGATCCAAACTCGGAGGCAATTGTTACTATTGGTTCGAAAGAAGGCTTGGCACATTTAGCGATGGCAGCGGTGGACAAAGGAGATTCTGTGTTAGTGCCAAACCCTGCGTATCCGATTCACCCCTACGGTTTTATCATCTCTGGAGCTGACATTCGGCATGTGCCAATAGGGCCCGATATTGATTTTTTTAGCGAGCTTGAACTGGCATTAAAGAATACATTCCCTAAGCCAAAAATGCTGGTTTTAAATTTCCCCAGTAATCCTACGGCGCAATGCGTGGACTTGGACTTTTTTGAGCGGATTGTTGAAATGGCAATCGAACATCAGTTTTGGGTTATTCAAGACTTAGCTTATGCTGACATCGTCTACGATGGCTATATCGCGCCGTCTATTATGCAAGTAGCCGGGGCTAAGGACATCGCGGTAGAGTCGTTTAGTTTGTCTAAGAGCTATAATATGCCTGGTTGGCGAGTCGGTTTTTTGGTCGGTAATGCAACCCTGATTGCGGCGTTAGCGCGGCTTAAATCATATCTGGATTATGGTATGTTCACGCCGATTCAAATTGCTTCTATCTTTGCCTTAGAAGCGCCCGAAGCGAAGGATTGGATCGCCGAGATACGTGATCGTTATGAGAAGCGACGCAACGTTTTATGTGATGGTTTAAATGCAGCCGGTTGGGCGGTAGAACGACCGCAGGCGACCATGTTTGTGTGGGCTAAAATACCAGAACCTTTTGCTGAATTGGGTTCTATGGAGTTTAGTAAAATTTTGCTGAAAGAAGCCAAGGTAGCTGTATCGCCAGGCATTGGTTTTGGTGAGTATGGAGATGCTTATGTACGTTTTGGTCTGATAGAAAATGAGCAACGTATTCGACAAGCTATTCGCAGTATAAAATCGATGCTTCGGCATCCTGAACGAATTAAGACATAATATGCAATCGATCAAAGTGGGTATTTTAGGGCTTGGCACGGTCGGTGCGGGCACCGTTAGCGTCTTGCAAAGTAATGCCAATGAAATACAACGCAAGCTTGGCCGCGGCATAGAGGTGGTTATGGCATCGGTTCGCGATTTGTCTCTCGAGCGAGATTGCGATTGCACCACGTTTACCCTCACTGATGATCCCTATGAAGTGGTCAACAATTCTGATATCGATGTTGTCGTTGAGCTAATTGGGGGCGAATCTTTAGCCAAAGACTTAGTGATGGCTGCGATTAACAATGGCAAGCAGGTGGTGACCGCCAACAAAGCGTTAATTGCTTTGCATGGTAATGAGATATTTGCAGCTGCAGAATCTAAAGGTGTGGCTATTTTATTCGAGGCCTCGGTGGCGGGCGGCATTAGTATTATTAAGAGTATTCGAGAAGGGTTGGCAGGCAACCAAGTACAGTTAGTGGCGGGAATTATTAACGGCACCGGTAACTTTATATTGACAGAGATGCGAGATAAGGGCCGAAGTTTTGGCGATGTGTTGGCAGAAGCTCAAGCCTTAGGCTACGCCGAAGCCGACCCAACCTTCGATGTTGAAGGGATTGATGCAGCGCACAAGTTAACAATTTTAGCTTCTATAGCTTATGGCGTTCCTCTGCAATTTGATAAAGTTTACACTGAGGGTATTTCACAGCTAGATCTTGATGACATTGCTTATGCTGAAGGTTTGGGCTACCGAATTAAACATCTCGGCATTGCGAAAGCGACCAAACAAGGGCTGGAATTGCGAGTGCATCCAACCTTAATTCCTGAGTCACAATTAATTGCCAGTGTGGACGGCGTAATGAATGCCGTATTAGTAAAAGGGAATGCGGTAGGCGATACATTGCATTATGGGGCCGGTGCTGGCGCCAAGCCAACTGCCTCAGCTGTGGTGGCGGATATTATTGATTTAGCGCGCAAACTATCCGCGCAACCTTTGCCGGCTGGACAATCTTCCGGTTCAACACAAAATGTACCTCATCTCGGTTTTCAAACCGCATCGATTGCGGAACAAGCCATTAAAAGCCCTGATCAGTTTAAAAGTGCCTACTATCTTCGTATTGAAGCAGATGATGTCGCTGGAGTTATGTCCAAGCTTACCCGAGTATTTGCAGAATTAGAGGTCAGCATAGAGGCTATCACCCAAAAAGAACCAGCCACAGGGCAAGACTCCGTGTCGGTTATTTTGATCACACAACGAACCATAGAGAGTAGGATTGATAGCGCGATAGAAAAGATTCAAGGTATCGATCAAATTAAATCTAAGGTAGTAAAAATTCGCGTGGAACACTTGAGTTGAACCCACATAAACTAATGGTTGGATATGAAATTTATTAGTACCCGTGGCGATGCGCCAGCTCTGAGTTTTGAAGAAGTGGTATTGGCGGGCCTCGCTAATGATGGTGGTTTGTATGTGCCCGCGACGCTGCCGCAATTTTCTAAAGCTGAAATTGCCAGCTGGGCTGATCTAAGCTATCAAGAATTAGCGTTTAATATTATTGCCCCCTTTATCGACGGCGAAATTTCCGATGATGATTTAAAAGCTATCATCGATAAAGCCTATAGCGGCTTTCGTCACGATGCGATTGCACCACTTGTCCAAACTGCACCCAATGAATGGGTGTTGGAGCTGTTTCAAGGCCCAACTCTTGCGTTTAAAGATTTTGCCCTGCAATTTCTTGGGCATTTGCTCGATTTTATTCTAGCAAAACGTCGGCAGAAAGTAGTGGTGCTAGGCGCTACGTCGGGTGATACTGGTTCGGCCGCCATTGAAGGCTGTCGAAGTTGTGAAAACATTGATATTTTCATTTTGCATCCACACCAACGTGTTTCTGAAGTGCAACGACGACAAATGACGACCGTTATTGCTGACAATATATTTAATATTGCTTTGGAAGGAAATTTTGATGATTGTCAAAATATGGTCAAAGCGAGCTTCCGTGACCAAAGTTTTTTACCTGATGGGCGCCAATTAGTCGCGGTTAATTCAATAAACTGGGCTCGAATCATGGCCCAAATTGTATATTACTTTTATGCTTCACTGGCCTTAGGAGGCCCAGATCGATCGGTTTCTTTTTCTGTTCCTACCGGTAACTTCGGAGATATATTTGCCGGTTATTTGGCACACAAAATGGGCTTACCAATCGAGCAACTTATCATCGCAACTAATCGAAACGATATTCTGCATCGTTGCATTAGCAATAACGATCACAGTAAACAGCAGCTGCATCATTCCTTGTCGCCGAGTATGGATATCATGGTCTCGAGTAATTTCGAACGATTGTTGTTCGATTTATACGATCGCGATGGGCAAGCTATTCAAGCTTTGATGCACGAATTTGCGAGTGGTGTAATGACCCTCAACGACAGCGCCTTAGCGGGCGTACGTGAATTATTTGACAGTCATGCCTTAAGTGATAAGGAAACTCTGGCAATAATAAAATCGGTGTATGACCGTTCGGCTTATTTATTAGACCCGCATACAGCGATTGGCGTGGCGGCCGCACGGCACAAACGACGCAACCAGAAAACACCTATGGTTTGCTTAGCTACTGCGCATCCGGCGAAGTTTCCAGAGGCAGTTAATAAGGCTGGAACATCAGTAGACATACCTCTGCCTATGCATATGACTGATCTCTTCGAACGCCCTGAAAACTATCAAGTTTTGGTCGACGATATCGGCATTATACAATCCTATATTACTGATAGTTTGAAGGTCTAAGCTTAGGTTAAGATGGAAGATCAGGCAAAACCTTAGATCAAACCTCTAAATCCTTGTAATCAGTCACATTACAAAGGCGAAAATCGCGGTTTTTGCATGCCTATAAGCATGGTCACTGAGGCCTATTTTGCGTATGATGGTAGATCGATAATTAGTAAAATGCAAAGCGGATGTTTATCGCTATATCTAGTACGAGAGATCTATGATTTCGTCGATGACTGGAGATAAACCAATTAACATGGTAGGAATGGGAAGAGAGTGTAATATGGGAATGACGGTCCTAATAAGAAAATGCTGTCTTGGGTTGGTGTTCATGATGTTCACATTGGCTGCTGGTCTGCAGACAAGTTATGCCCAATCAAACGAGCGACAGCCCTCGGATGATGCTCAAGTGACGCTGAACCTGCAAGACGTCGATATTCGTATACTGATTAATACGGTTGCGGAAGTTAGCGGAAAAAACTTTATCGTGGATCCACGTGTTAAGGGTAAAGTGTCGGTGATTTCAGGTGCGTCTTTAGATCCCGAACAGCTCTACGATGTGTTCTTATCTATCCTCGAAGTCCATAATTTTGCGACCGTTGATTCTGGGACCGTTATTAAAGTCTTGCCCAGCAATGTTATTAAGCAACGTCCTACACCGACATTGTTTAGCCCGACCCAAGATACCAATGACGCGCAGATAACACAGATCATTCAACTAGACCATGCTTCGGTCCAAGATTTGGTGCCCATCATTCGGCCACTTATACCGCCTAGTAGCCATTTTGCTCCCCATATTGGGTCTAACAGTGTGGTCGTTACAGATACCGCCGCGAATATACAGCGGGTGCTCAAAATTATTCGGCGCATAGATGTGCCAGACAAAAGAGCCAATACTCGAATAATTTATCTAGACCACGCACGAGCAAGTGATTTAGCGGCCTCACTAACGCAGTTACTGACGTCAGCGGGTGGCGGTACTCCCGGTCAACCAGCAGCTCCTCCAGCCGTCAGCGTACAGCCATTGGATCCGATTAATGCTTTATTGATTACTGCCACGGACGATGACTACGCAAAATTACAAGCCTTAATCGACCAGCTGGATATTGAGCGTGAGCTCGCCTCAGACATCAACGTTATTTACCTGAAGCATGCGAATGCAACGGATCTGGTAACCATCTTAAATGACGTGACTGCCACCACAGCCGAAGGAGGAATCAGTGATTTTTCTGTACAAGCTGACGAAGCCACCAATTCTCTTATCGTCAAAGCATCGGCTGGCCAACTTAAAGTGGTGAAAGGGGTGGTTGACAGGCTCGATCTACGTCGCGCGCAAGGGTTTGTCGAAACGATCATTGCTGAGGTGTCTTTGGATCAAGCAGCCAATCTTGGCATCAATGTTACCGCGGGTGGGCCACGAACGCTTCCCGGTGGCGGTGCTGCTGCCATACCCGACGCCGATGGTGATGACGATGATGGTGCAGCGACTCCAGCGGGTGCAGTTGTGGGTACCATAGGTAATATTGTTAGCAGGACTAATCCAAATCAAATCTTAGGTACAGCCAGTGCTGCCTTCACAGGAGACGGCCTCAATTTTTCCTTACTTAATTTTGAACGCTTTAATCTTTCAGCCATTTTGACCGCGCTGCGAACTGACGCGAATAGCAATGTATTGTCGACGCCGACATTGTTAACTCTCGACAATGAAGCTGCTGAAATATCGGTGGGGCAAGAAGTACCATTTTTAACTGGTAGTTTTAATAATGGTTTTAATAATGCTACTAACGTCGATGCCGATGGCAATCCTACCGGTAGTACTGCTGGCAGTAGTTTTCAAACGATTGAGCGCCGCGATGTGGGTATTCTTTTGCGAATTACGCCACAAATTAGCGATGGCGACACCATTCAACTAGAGATATTACAAGAAATTTCTGACGTGGTGGAAGTGCCAGTCGCTGGTCAGGCAGACTTGATTACCAATCGTCGGTCCATAGAAACAGTGGTGCAAGTAGATGATGGTCAGGTGATAGTCCTAGGCGGTTTGTTGCAAGACAACGTCAATGACTCCGTGGTTCGAGTTCCATTTCTTAGCAGAATACCTTATGTAGGCCGCTTGTTTAAATCGACCACCAAGAGTACTGAAAAAAGTAACTTGATGATTTTTCTAAAACCTAGAATTATTCGTACGGCTGAGCAGTTAGCAAAATACAGCAAAGGTAAATACGATGAAATTCGATTAGATACGCAATTGTCTCGATTGAAAAGCTCTGACTTTTTTATCGATGATGGTGAATTGCCAGTATTAGACGATTATGCAAATGTTATCGGTGACGGCACTTTTACCTATGAACAACGACGTAAACTCATTGATAAGTATAAAGAAGGTGTGCCACGTCGCAAAGGTATTAGGGCTTTGCTGTTTGGTAAAGGAAAAGAAAAAAACCAGGAATTGGGTTTTGAAGATATTGAATTTGAAGATTTAGATGACGGCAACTTTAAAACCGATGGTGACTTAGATGAGGCCGATCTAGAACGCATTGAGGCGGAACTCAGAGATGAGGCAAACCGTATCGAATGGGGCAGTGATTCTAATCGAATACCGACGCCATCCCAAGCAAATCAACCGGAGAATATCATTCGGCCTGCTAAAGTCTTAGATGGGTCGCAGTAATCGGCTTACATTGACAAAAATAGCAATAAAAATTAGAAGATAAAATGACCGACGGAACCAGTCAAACCGAAGATAAACCTATCGATGAAAATGTTTTCGAGGATAAGCTGCACGCAGGTGAAGACGTTGAACAGATTATCGAAAATCAAGCTGATATGGATGGTGAGTCTAGAACTGATAATGCCTTACTGCCTTACGCCTTTGCCAAAAAGCATAATGTTTTAGTTCGTTGGTCGGAGGATAATAGAGCGGAGATAACTTGTATTGAAACGCCAAGACTTCCTGTGTTATCGGAAATTCGGCGAAAACTTAATGCCAAGATCGTGTTGAATAAGTTGCCAGCACAAGAGTTTGATGAACAGTTGCGCAGTGTTTATGACACGGGTGGTAGTCAGGCTACACAGTTGATGGATGACATGGGCGATGGTATGGATTTGGCACGTCTCGCCAATGAAATGCCTCAGACCACTGACTTGCTAGAGGCGGATGATGATGCGCCAATTATTCGCTTAATTAATGCTCTATTGACCCAAGCCATTCGAGAAAATGCCTCAGACATCCATCTGGAAGCGTTTGAAGATGAATCAATTGTGCGCTTTAGAGTTGATGGTGTATTGCGAGATATATTAGCGCCGCGGCGAGAGTTACACGGTGCTTTAGTTTCGCGAATCAAAGTAATGTCTAAATTAGATATTGCCGAAAAACGGCTTCCACAAGATGGTCGTATGTCTCTGCGAGTTGCCGAACATCCCGTGGATGTGCGCGTATCAACATTACCAACTCAACATGGCGAGCGTGTGGTACTGCGATTACTTGATAAACAAAGTGCGCGGCTGAATCTTGAATTGTTGGGCATGCCACCCGAAATTCTAGGTACTTTCGTCGAATTGATTAATCGACCCAATGGCATTTTGCTGGTGACCGGCCCCACGGGCTCTGGTAAGACCACTAGCTTGTATTCAGGTTTGCATCGATTGGATCGCAAGCGCTTGAATATTTTAACCGTAGAAGACCCGGTGGAGTATGACCTTGATGGCGTTGGTCAAACTCAAATGAATTCTAAAATTGGCCTGACGTTTGCGTCGGGCTTACGCTCGATTTTACGTCAGGACCCTGACGTAGTATTGGTCGGTGAGATTCGTGATTTAGAAACAGCAGATATTTCGGTACAGGCGAGTCTAACGGGCCACCTAGTACTTTCTACCTTACATACTAATACGGCGGTGGGTGCGGTCACACGTTTGGTGGATATGGGTGTGGAACCATTTTTGATTGCCTCTAGTTTGATAGGAGTGCTCGCTCAGCGTTTAGTTCGACGATTGTGCCCAGACTGCAAGCAAGCTTACGAACCTGATGAAACAGAACGTCGAATGTTAGAGTTAGATAATTCAGATATTCAATTGTTCAAAGCCCGCGGCTGTGTGGCCTGTGATCAAATAGGCTATCGTGGTCGCTTGGGTATTTATGAATTGGTAAATGTTGATGATGGTTTGCGGCGTCTGATTCATGACCAAGCTTCAGAAGGTGAGTTAACAGATTATGCTCGAAAAGAGAGCCGTAGCTTGATGCAAAATGGTTTTGACCGAGTTATCTCTGGAGAAACGACGGTTGACGAAGTGTTCAGAGTTACGCAGG
>CAZJWW010000088.1:0-11828 GCA_964549895.1 uncultured Gammaproteobacteria bacterium | reverse complement strand
AGCCCAAATACTGTGTTTTTAGCGGTTTTAAGGGTTTTTTAGACGTTTTAATGGATGCTTTTCATGGTGAATTCGTTAGAATACGCGCCTCAGTTGAACTTAGGTTTAAGCAAGTAGCTAAGCCCTAAATTCGCATTATAGTAACTCGAGTTTCCACCCTTCAGGGAATGCGAGTAAATTCACACACAAATGAAGAGGATTAGTAATATGGCATTAAGCGCCGCAGATAAAGCTGCTATCGTCGAAGAATACGCAGTGCAAAAAGGGGATACTGGATCACCAGAAGTACAAGTTGCATTAATGACAGCTCGTATTAAGGATTTATCACCCCACTTTAAAGAACACATTCATGATCATCACTCGCGTCAAGGTTTGTTGCGATTGGTCAATAGTCGTCGCAAACTGCTCGACTATTTGAAGAAGAATGAAGTTGAACGATATCGCACACTTATTCAACGTTTAGGTTTGCGTAAGTAATTAATACGAGAATCTGAAAGGCCTTATCGTGAGATAGGGCCTTTATTATTTACCTGCATTTAGTATTACTTATTCAGTATCACTTAAAAGTAGTCGTAATAATAAGTGTAGGTAGAAGGTTAGTAAGTCTCAATATAAAAATTGTATTAGCGAATAACTAACATTATAGGAAAACCCAATTGCAATAGGGCAGGCGGGAAAATGATATTAAAAGTAAATAGGAAAATAATATGTCAAAGGTAACGAAAACCTTTCAATTCGGTGAAAACGAATTCAAATTAGAAACCGGCGAGATTGCTCGTCAGGCGGACTCCGCCATCATCGCCAGTTGTGGCGATACCACTGTCATGGTCACGGTAGTTAATAAAATTTCCGGTGAGCCAAAGAGTTTTATGCCGCTTACGATTGATGTCGAAGAGCGCACCTATGCTGCTGGTAAAATACCAGGCGGCTTCTTTCGCCGAGAAGGTCGACCTTCTGAGAAAGCGATTTTAACTTGTCGATTGATCGACCGACCACTGCGTCCATTATTCCCTAAGGGTTTTAACTATGATGTGCAAGTGGTTATTACGATCGTATCTATCGATCCGAATATTGATACCGAAATAGTATCGCTAGTGGGTGCCTCGGCGGCACTGGCAACGTCGGGTATACCTTTCAATGGACCGGTTGGCGCCGCGCGCGTTGGCTATATAGACGGCAATTATGTTTTAAACCCAACCATGTCTCAATTGGAAGAAACTTCTGAGCTTGATTTAGTGGTTGCTGGTACCAAAGATGCCGTGTTGATGGTTGAGTCAGAAGCCAATATCCTACCTGAGGAAGTTATGCTTGGTGCGGTTATGTACGGTCATAAAGAATCTCAAAAAGCGATTAAGGCTATTGAAGAATTAGCATCTGAAGTGGCTAAGCCGATGAAAGAGTGGACGCCACCAGAAGAAGATAACTCAATGGTAGCCAAAGTATCTGAAGTTGCTAAAGCCGCCCTTGAAGACGCTTTTTCAACGGCATCTAAGGTTGAGCGCGTGGCTAAAATTTCCACGGCACATGGCGATGTTAAAAGTGCCTTGCTCACTGATGAATCAAGTAATGCTGATATTGAAGCCGTTGATGCAGCCTTTAAAGGCCTAGAAAAAGATATTGTTCGTGGGCGTGTAATCGCTGGCGAACCACGCATAGACGGCCGTGATACCACTACCGTTCGTGGTATTGATGTGCGCACGGGTGTTTGGCCACGCACGCATGGTTCAGCTTTGTTTACCCGTGGTGAGACTCAAGCTGTTGTGTCAGCAACCTTAGGAACCGAGCGCGATGCACAACGCATTGATGCGCTGGAAGGCGATATTACTGATCGTTTTATGTTGCACTACAATTTCCCGCCGTACTCGGTTGGTGAAACTGGCCGAGTTGGTTCTCCAAAGCGTAGAGAAATAGGTCACGGTCGTTTAGCACGTCGTGGCGTGCAAGCGGTGTTACCTTCAGCTGAAGAGTTTCCATACGTAATTCGTGTGGTATCAGAGATTACTGAGTCAAATGGTTCAAGTTCTATGGCCAGCGTTTGTGGTACCTCATTAGCATTGATGGACGCTGGTGTTGCTATTAAAGCGCCGGTAGCCGGTATTGCCATGGGTCTCATTAAAGAAGGCGACAAATTTGCAGTACTCACTGATATCTTAGGTGATGAAGATCACCTAGGTGACATGGACTTTAAAGTTGCTGGAACCCCTGATGGCATCACGGCCTTGCAAATGGACATAAAAATCGACGGTATCACCGAAGAGATTATGAGCCAAGCGCTAGCCCAAGCTAAAGATGCGCGGGTTCATATTTTGGCTGAGATGGGTAAGGTAATTGATAAGCCGCGCGAAGAAATGTCTGAACATGCGCCACGTATCATCACCTTTAAAATTAACCCGGATAAAATTCGTGATGTTATCGGCAAAGGCGGCGCGGTTATTCGCGCATTATGCGAAGAAACTGGCGCCACTATCGATATTGAGGACGACGGTACTATTAATGTAGCATCGGTTGATGGCGCAGCAGGCGCCGAAGCTCGTCGGCGTATAGAAGAGCTTACCTCAGATATTGAAGTAGACTCTATTTACACGGGTAAAGTAGTCAAGATCATGGAATTTGGCGCCTTTGTAAACGTATTGCCAGGCAAAGACGGATTGGTACATATTTCTCAAATCTCTGATGAGCGAGTTGAAAATGTATCGGATCACTTATCCGAAGGTGACGAAGTAACCGTTAAGGTGTTAGAAGTAGATCGTCAAGGCCGCGTTAGGCTTTCTATGAAGGCGGTTGATTCTTAATTTCTTAACATACAATCGTATTAAAAAGGTCCGCTTAGGCGGGCCTTTTTTATGTAAATGAATGTTATGACTAGTTAATCTCCCTATAATATTGATGTCTAACGTTTTCTTACCTTTTGAGTGGATCCATGACTGATAACGCTAATACTCCCAATGATATTATTAATAAAATAATGCAGACGGCTAAGGCTGCACTGCCCGATACGCTCAGCACTGAAGTACGTGAAAATGTGCGAGCAGCAATTCAAGATGTGCTCAGTGACTTAGATGTGGTAACCAGAGAGGAGCTGGAAATTCAAAAAAAGGTGTTACAAAAAACTCGCGCACAAGTCACTGAAATGGAAGAGCTGATTCGCGACCTTGAAAAACGTCTAAAGTGATAAAAAATAATACACGGTAGAGAAGTAAGGCTTTTTAAACAATAAAAAAAGGGCTCCAACGTTAACCGTTGGAGCCCTTTTTTATGGGTACTGATTTACTAAATACAGCGACCTTCGATATAGATTAGAACGCTTTAGAAATCGAGAAAACTACTCGTTCATCAGCGATATCAACATCATCTACGTCAGTGCCATAAAAAGTCAAAGCAAAATCTACGCCAGCGCCTGAAGTGGTCAAGGCAATTGAATAATCGGTATAGCTATCACCGGGTGCAGCAATATCGTCTTCATCTGTTGTGGTGAAGCCCGCATGCAGGTCCAGACCCCAATTGCTTCCTAAAGAAAAGGAGTAATCGGCGTTAACCACGAAGGCATCAGAATCCGAACCGAAGTAATCGGGTGAATAAACCACGCCTAAGCTAAAGTCACTGATACTAACGCTGGCTAGAAACTCAGAATAGTTAAGTGAATCTGTTTCACCAGGGTATACGAAATAGACATAGCCGAAATCGACCGAGACTTGTTCGCTAACGTCAAATGCGTAACCGCCATAAAGGTCGATCTCAGTTGATGTGTTTGAGTCTTCGCCAAAGTTGACGTTAGAGCCCCAAATACCAAGGTAGAAACCACCGTCAAAGCCATAGTCAAAACCACCAGAAATGGCTGGATCTTCGTTGGTTTGTGAAAAACCTCGGAATACATAATCGGTAGCGAGTGAAACATTCGCTTCAATCTCACCAGCGTTCGCAGCACTACTGCCAGCTAAAACACCCGCAGCTATAATACTGCTAGTTACTAAATTTTTAAATTTCATTTTCATTACCTCACGATAAGTAAATTAAATACTTCTTTTGTTTTAAAGGGATATAGTTAACGACCAATGTCATACATCCCTTTAATGTATGGCAGTGTCTTTCTTATGCTAGTTTCTTAGCGAATTTTTTCGTTGTTTGTTTTTTAACTTAGTTTTTCTACACTCATCAAATGATTTCAAATTCAAACTAGGTCACGTGGGTTAAATCGGATGGCTGCATCCATGTCTAAGCATTCATTAACCGCTTTGACTACGATGTCGTCACACTGATTTGGCCCAATAAAGTTTGTCGCGAGCATATAAAATTCGTGCGCTAAAGTTTTGCATGCGGATTCTGTTATATCGCTAGGCAGTTTAAGATTAGCCATACCATCGTTGGCCCAACCCGCTATTGAATTTGAAAGTGCGGTGTCCAAGTTATCAATTTCTTTGTCGCCCACTGCCCGTCTGAAATCAGTATATTCAGATGAGTCCGCTTTACGAAAGTGTTGACAAAATAACTGTATATATCGTTGAGTAATAAGCTGATGCGGCGTAGTTATTTCTGCCGTTCTATTTTGCGCTGGTTGTGCAACCGGCACATCTTCATCAGTTCCATCACCAGTGATTACGCCGGGTACCGGAGACAATTCATCTAACAATTTATTTGAAGCCGAGTGCAGCGCGATCATCAAGGTTTTTTTCTCGTTACCTGATAGATCAAGATAGTCGACTAAAGAGTTAACGACATTAAGAACATCAAACTCCTGGTTTGATAGTTCTTTTAGCCAATGGGTATACGCGCTTTTGATGACCGAACGGTTTTCGGTCATCCGGCGCAAGCCAGCATAGACTATTCGTTGTGATAGTTGGTCAGCCATTTATGACTCCTTATACATCAGCACGCGCATGCGTAGTCATAAAGTCACTATAACCAATCTCTTTGTGCTCACTAATGTCTAGGCCACGTTGTTCAAACTTAGTGGGTACACGTATGTGAGTGATACGGTTTAAAGTCCAAAATAGGCAGTATGAAATTGTCACGCCCCAGATAAACGCCATAACAATACCGATAACTTGTGCCACGATACGCTCTAGGTTAAATAGGTCGCCTTGATAGAAGAAACCAACCGCCAGCGTACCCCAAGCACCGCAGAATGCATGCACTGGAATTGCGCCTACCACATCGTCGATGCGCAAGCGATTGAGTAAACTGGTTGTTGTTACAACCACGACGCCACCAATTAGACCGGTTAGTAGAGCGAAATGGGCTGCCATGACATCAATACCAGCGGTTACTGAAACGAGGCCACCAAGAGCGCCATTCACAATAGATGTCATGTAGAAACCCTTGCGAGTCACCGTCAACCAAAGAATAGAACCGGTGATACCCCCGATGGCTCCAAGGTGAGTGTTTAGTAAAATTTGTCCAAGATTCGAGAAGTCGTCGTTAACTGAACCACCGTTAAACCCAAACCAACCAAACCATAGAATAAATCCACCGATGGCAACGTATGGCAAGTTGTGTCCTGGAATCGTGTGAATCGCACCTTTGCGACTATAGCGGCCGGAACGCGGGCCAATAAGCGCCAAAGCACCTAAAGCACACCATCCTCCGATAGAGTGAACCACGGTCGCGCCCGCAGCATCGTAGAAACCTAATTGAGCTAGCCAGCCGTTATCATTCCAAGCCCACGAACCAAATACTGGATACACAAGTGAAGTAATAACAAATGCGCCGCTAATATAGGGTAGAAAGCTAAATCGTTCAGCGACTGCACCTGAAAGAATTGTAGCGGCTGTTGCAGCGAACATCATTTGATACAGTAAGGTTAAAGTCGATCCGCTGTCAGAGTATGTTGGAAAGAAACCATCGGTACCAAACCAACCCGTGCTGTTGGCGCCATACATCACGCCAAACCCAAATATCCAAAAGCCGATTGTACCTAACCCAATATCACTAAAGTTTTTTAGTACTACGTTAATAGTATTCTTTGAGCGCACCATACCGCCTTCCAGCAAGAGGAAGCCCGCTTGCATAAAGAGTACTAAAATTGCACAAATAGCAATCCAGATCAGTTTTAAAGTGTCAGTTGTAACGGCCTGTGAGGCTTCCGCGTCTGCTGCAAACACTAAGCTAGGGAATAACCACGTGCAGATAGTACCAAGTAATGCGCTTGCTCGAGTTACGTTTTTATTTATACTTCTATTTTTATTATTATTTTGTAAATAAATCACCTTAACCTCCTATGACTCTAGATTAATGATTAGGTTGGATTTTAAATGACGCCAAACAATCGGGATAACATAAATGTCTACCGTTTTTGCTATGGCAATATCGTCACCAGAACCTTTTAGTACCACCGGTACAGAAAGTAGAAACTGGTCGCCGAATTCTCTTCTTGCGTTGCCTGAAATGGTGTTGCTGACCTCACCAACTAAATCCATCAGTTTGTCATCACGCGTACTCAAAATGCCCAGATCATTCAATAGATGAACTAACAATGGGCGAGGCGCTGTGAAAAACACCGAACCTTTCTGATTACCTGATATTCCAATGATGCCGGTAAAGTCAGAGAGGTATTCGTTGATGTTGTTGATCAGGAATGGTGTTCCGACTGTAGCCAGTTCATTGCTGACGGTTTCAAAGTAGTTGGTTACGCCGTCAACAAAGATTTGTAATTTTTCGTTGTTCATTACTACATGTCCTCTATTAATTCTTCTATGGCATCGGCCAAATCTATATCGCTAAATGGTTTACATAAAAAGCCATATGCGCCCAATGTCATTGCCTTGATTAACGTGGCTTTATCAGCAAGCGCAGAGACTACTAAGATGCGAACGCTGTCATCAATATCTAAAAGGGCTTGAATTGTTTCGATGCCATCCATCAACGGCATCGTAATATCCAATGTCATGAACTGCGGTCGCAACTCCTTAAACTGTTCGACGGCTTCAATGCCGTTGCCGGCGGTGCCCACTAGCTCGAAGTCTTCGCTTAGTACATTACGAATTTTCGTTCGGATGACATCTGAATCATCCACGACCATGAATTTCATATAGAACTCCTTAGTTATTGTTGTTAGTTGGTTCTGGTTTGTTTGATTTATTATTTATGCTGTTTGGGCAGGGTAGGTAAATAAGAATTTACAAAACTGTCCTTTGCCACTTTTCACAGAGATCTTGCCGTTGTTTTTTTTGGTTAGTTCAAACACTACGTCCAAACCGACACCACGGCCACCATCTAAATCTGCGTCTTCTTTGCTTGAAAAACCAGGTGAGAAAATCAGTGATAACGCTTCTTTTGAACCAAAGGTTTTACTTTGTTCTTCTGAGATAAGTTGTTTTTTAAATGCTTGCTCGATTATTTTTTCGGAGTTGATACCTAAACCATCATCTTCAATGGTGAGTTGATATGCGTCGCCAATAGCTTTGAATCCAGCATGAATATTCAAGGCACCGGTTTTGCCTTTAGACTCTCTAACTTCTGGCGCTTCACCACCATGGACAATGCTGTTTCTAACCAATTGTACCAACGTGCTTTGGATCGGCTCGCTTAACCACTCAGGAATTTGATCTTCACCTAAACCAGTAGTTTCAAAGTCGACTTCAACACCATTACGTTCACCAACCGTGCTTGCTAATCGTGCCAGGCTAGTATGCAATGCGCTTGGGGCATTCGCTACATTGGTTTCTACGGGATTGGTTTCTTCTACGGGAACATCAGCATACATTTCAGAAACGTCTTCAGCCGCAACAGGCTCGTTCGTTACTTCTATTGCTTCTGGCGCGGCTGACTCCATACTTGCTACAGCTGATCCGGTTACTGCTGCCGCTGCAGCCACGGCACCCGCGTTAGAGGAACCATCTTCACTTTCTTGCGAATTAGTTTGAGAAAAGCCTAAGCCTTCTCCTAAGCCTTCTAAGTTCTCTATTGGTGCACCTGACTCTTTAGTTTGCGTCATTGCATCCGAGAATTTTGACATCAGCGATTTCATGCGCTCCAGCTCTGCGAATAAATCACGTAACTTGGTAGCAACTGGTAACAACAGCTTACCAGTGATCTTTTTATTTTCTTTTTGTACCGTGTCTATTTCATCTTCTAGTGCGTGTGCTGCGAACTCGAAATTATTTAGATTGAGCGCTGCCGCGTCACCTTTGATACGGTGAACATCGCGAGAAATATCACGTAGTTTTGTACGAATTTGAGCGTCATCATAACCGCGAGATTCTAGTGTTTCATTAATGCTAGTGAGTGCGATTTCAGTTGATGTAAAGAAGCTCTTAAGTTGTCGATTATCAACATGCAAAATGCTCATTAGTAAATCAATTTGCGCTTCTTGCTCTTCTTTTGATTCTTCAAGTTGGCGTTCGAGTACAACCTGTTTGGTTACGTCGGTTACCGAGCCGAGTAGGTGGCTTAACTTGCCGTCGACCAGTACCCGCTTAAACTTGAAGTCTAGATAACGATTTTCATAACTGCCATCGCGGCGAATCAAGTTAATCTCTACTTGTTTCAGTGGGTTCAAGTCCTCAACCAACCGCTCTTTTACGCGGTCACCGAACAATAGTTCTATATAGTCTTTGGCAATATTAACCGCGTCCTGAGTTACGTATTTGATAATGAAATCAAAGAAGTTACCTTCTAGGTCGCGTTCCAGTTTGAACATGCCTTTTAATGAGGCTGATTGCTCTACACCAATTTCGTGGTCGGCATTTAACAAGAACAGACCCTCTGACACCGTACCCATAATGCCTTCAGTTTCTTTTTGAGTGGTTTCTACCGTTTCGTCCGTTTCTTTAATGCGAAAGAACATGGGTACCACCACTAGCAAATACAACAACAATGTAAGGATTGCTGCGACTATCCGCAGTGTATTGGTCAGCGCTAGGCGTTTTTGTGTTTTTTGCTTAGCGATTGTATTGATACTAGCCATTGAGGTCTTGGCTTTTTGGATATCACCGCTAGAAAAGGCCGCTGTAAGGTCGCCGATAGGGGCGGTCTCAGGAGCCAAGAATTTCTCTAAGGAATCGAATTTTTCGCCATCGATAGTGCCACCATCGCGTAACACATTAATGCTAGAGCTGAGTGACGACGTTGAGTCCCCAGGCTTGGTAGCGTCTAGTTTCTCGGTGATCCCCTTAATAGCGTTCGAGTAGCTAATACTAGTTAGCGCTTGCCTTTGCAGCGCTTGGCCAACAAATAAATAAACTAGAAAAAATACGACAAGTGAAGTTACCGCGATAAACAAACCACGATACTTTTGTAACTTTCCGCTAAACATAAAACTTACCTTACCTAAGCTTCTTGACCGAGCTCTTTATCCACGTTTTTACACATATTTAAGTCTTGTTTAGAAAAGAACGTAATTCCATTGGGTGTTGGTCATACGCCTAAAACTCTAAATTCAAAACTCTTCGACTGTTATCTATAACGCTGTTAATTATTATTTTTATATTTAATGCCTTATATATTTAATGCCTTAATAGGCACCATACTTCTTCCATTTCGCTAATTGTTCTAGACAAAATGTAGAAGACCAAATTGGTAAATGAAAATCCCGTGCTAAACGGAAGGTTTAGAACGGGTCTAAAAGCAGAATAGTAGAAATAAGTGTGCACAAAATTTTGGTTGCTACGTGCTGATTTTCTATTATTTTCACTTACTTACCAGAGCATCTTACAGCAAGAGGTTAATCTTGCAAACCTAATTGGTCACAATCCCTGTTAAATATTGTGACAATTGGACTTATGGGAAATTGTGGTATTCCAGTGGTCTAATATTACCGACTAAAGGCCATGCATTTTATGGACCAATAACCGCTCCTATGAGGGTTTTTTATTGACCTTAGTCGTATTTTCCTTCTGTATCTGAATTGTTATTCATGGAGTCAATTACGCAGTATTTATTCCGCATTCCGTATTTTACTCACATATTTGAGTGTGAGCCTATCATCGTCCCTTAACCAGCCTTAAATAAACTCACATTGCACCATATTAGTGCAATGTGAGTTTCTGGCTCCTTTTTAACGCACTTCTGCGGTGCATTGCCCCATCGCCTTACTTACTCATCCTTTAATTGGTGCTTATTAAAAACTTGGCACGCTTTGTGCTTAACAAAATGTAACAGTTTTATGAATGGTAAACGTTTGGTCATGAGACCAATCGAAATCTCAGAACAAATCTGATTCAACTTAAAAAAGAAGTGCTTAATTTATAGACAAAAGGTAATGAAAAATGATGCTTAAAAAATTAATGACAAGCAGTGTAGCAGCAGCCGTTTTAGCAAGCAGCAGTGTTGCGAGCGCAGGCGATATCGAAGCCAATGTTTCACTGGCTACAGATTATGTGTTTCGTGGATTTTCGCAGACTAATGAAGACCCCGCTATCTCTGGTGGTTTCGATTATGGTTTTGAAGGTGGTTTTTATCTTGGCATATGGGGGTCTAACGTCAATTTTGGAGACAACACGTCAACAGAGATTGACCTATATGGCGGCTATGCCTTTGATGTGAGTGAAAGTGTCTCCCTCGATTTCGGCTACATATATTTCGTCTACCCCGGTGAAACCGATTCGCTAAATTACTCCGAGTTTGTAGCGAGCGTAAGCTTTAGTGACTTTAGCTTTGGGCTGGTTTATTCACCGGACTATTTCGGATCGGATTCTGACGCCTTTGTGCTTAACGCCGATTATTCTTTTTCTCTGGGTGAAAATTGGGGTTTAGATCTCCATGCCGGCTTAACCACAACGGATGAAGATGATATTGCCGCACCTGGCGATAGCTACGTAGATTATTCAATTGCATTGACCACGTCAGGCGCGGGTGTCGACTTTGCTCTGACCTTTTTTGGTACCGATGTTGATGATGTTGATGCAGCCGATGATCGATTGGTTTTCTCAATCTCAAAAGCCTTCTAAGCCGTTGAATGCTCTCAGGACTTTGAATAATTGAAGTATTAATTATTCAAAAATTTTAAATCAAAGTTAAGCGAGCCCTCGATGCTAGTTAAGCCTTGGTTAACTAAATCACGAATGAGGTGAATGTAAATGAAACTTATTATCGCAATTATTAAGCCGTTTAAGATCGACGAGGTGCGCGACGCCTTGTCGGCTATTGGTATTCAAGGCATGACCGTAACAGAAGTTAAGGGTTTTGGTCGCCAGAAAGGGCATACAGAGCTGTATAGGGGTGCTGAATACAGTGTCGATTTTATGCCTAAGATCAAATTAGAAGTGGCCGTTGATGACAACTTGGTGGACCAAACAATTGAAGTGATTACTGACTCCTCGAATAGTGGCAAGGTGGGTGATGGCAAGATTTTTGTTCTGGAACTTAGCCAAGTTATTCGTATTCGCACAGGTGAGACAGGCGCGGAAGCCATTTAGGTTCTTCGTCTTTCATTTCTAAATAAATACTACTTTAAGAGATTATTAATATGGAAAACACAATTTTTGAACTTCAATATGCGCTCGACACATTTTATTTCTTAGTGTGTGGTGCGTTGGTAATGTGGATGGCTGCTGGTTTTGCAATGCTTGAAGCTGGTTTGGTTCGCTCCAAGAACACTACGGTAATTCTTACCAAAAATGTGGCGCTGTATGCTGTGGCTTGCACCATGTACATGGCTTGTGGCTATCACATTATGTATGACGGGAGCATTTTCTTATCAGGTATTACTGGTGATGGTGTTGCCGGTGCAGAAGAAGCGGCTACTTATGCACCCTCGGCGGACTTTTTCTTCCAAGTTGTTTTCGTGGCTGCAACCATGTCGATTGTATCGGGTGCAGTAGCTGAGCGCATGAAGCTATGGTCTTTTCTAGCCTTTGCTGTGGTGATGACGGGTTTTATTTATCCTATGGAAG
>CAZJWW010000087.1:0-11869 GCA_964549895.1 uncultured Gammaproteobacteria bacterium | reverse complement strand
TTGCAGTGAGCACGTCTATGCCGCTGTCACTTTTTATAATCGCTTGTTTGGCCGTTGCTTCTAACAATAATAGATCGTAGATAGTATTTTCTACGTCTTCAGTATCTACTCCGCAGCCAACAGTGGCATTACCCTGAGGGTCCATATCTATCACTAAAATACGTTTCCCGCGTTGTACTAAAGCAGCCGCTAAATTAATGCTGGTGGTGGTCTTGCCGACCCCACCTTTTTGATTGGTTATGGAAATTATTTTTGCCATGCGGGTTATTATTTTTGAGCGCTTATAACCACTAAATTTCGTTGCGCATCTAATTCTGGCACCTTCAAAGCATAAGTGTCGTACTTCAAGTTCATTTTTTTTACGGCTTTAAGTTCATCCGTGGGTACTGCTCCTTTCATCGCTAACCATCGACCATTAGAAGAAATTGTATGTTTTGATTCTTCGACTAAATTTTCAATGCTAGAAAACGCGCGGGCGGCGACATTCGCGAACTTTTCTATGGGTTTGAAATCTTCAATTCGAACATTTTCCACAGTAAAATTTTTTAACTTTAGTTTGTTGGCGACAAACATCTGAAACTGAACTTTTTTGTTACGCGTTTCTACTGAGGTAACATCCAGGGCGGGAGAGAGGATAGCTATCACCATGCCGGGCAACCCTGCGCCACTGCCTACATCTAATAAGGTTGGCCCTTTAATGTAAGGACGAATACTTGCGCTATCAAAAATATGCACACTCAGCATTTCATCCAAATCATCCACAGACGTTAAGTTGTGGGTTTTGTTCCATTCTTGCAGTACCGCCAAATACTCTACAAGGTTGTTGATGGCTTCTTCACCATACGATATGTCCAGAGCATCAAGCCCGTCCATAATACGTTGCTCTAAGGTCAGTTCTGGTTGCGGTTCATTCATAAATCATGACACCAAGCGCTTAACTGCTTAGCGCTTATTATAAATTGGGCCACTGATTATAAGGGAAGCGACCCGTGAAGCGAAACGATATACGTAATGGTGCGTAAAAGCCCATGAATTTACCACTTAATGGTTTTGTTAGTCACTACGCCGCCTTGCCGTGCTTTTTTAAATAGACTAGAAGCAAAGAAACAGCAGCAGGGGTAACGCCCGATATTCTTGAAGCTTGACCAATGGTTGTTGGTTTGTGGTCATTAAGTTTTTGCGCTACTTCATTTGATAATCCTCTAACCTGAGTGTATTCCATCTGCGGATCTAACTCGGTTAATTCATTACGTTTTTGTTTAACGATTTCAGCCTGCTGACGTTCGATATAACCATGATATTTAGCTTGTATTTCTAATTGCTCAGCGACTTTTGGATCAGACACACCCGCGCCCGCGCCAGGCAAGGTCATCAATGTTTCATAACTAACTTCAGGTCGCCGCAATAACTCCATTAAGTTGGCTTCCTTCTTTAACGTATTGCCGACGACTTTCTTGGCTATAGCGTCAGGGACGGTATCGGGTCGAAGCCAGGTATTATTCAAGCGTTGTTGCTCTTGTGACATAGATTCGCGCTTGTTAGTAAATGCTTCCCAACGTTGGTCGTTAACCAGGCCTAATTCTCGTCCTATTTCAGTCAACCTTAGATCAGCGTTGTCCTCCCGCAACAGGAGCCGATATTCGGCGCGAGAAGTAAACATGCGATACGGTTCTTTGGTACCCATGGTAATTAGATCATCAACCAACACACCAATATAAGCTTGATCTCGACTCGGATACCAAGCTTGTTGGTCGCGTGTTTGGCGAGCGGCATTTAGACCAGCGAGCAGGCCTTGCCCCCCAGCCTCTTCATAGCCTGTGGTGCCGTTGATTTGACCCGCGAAAAACAAGCCATCTACATATTTGGTTTCAAGGCTTGGTTTTAACCCCCGCGGATCAAAAAAGTCATATTCAATGGCGTAACCTGGCCGCACTATTTGAGCGTTTTCGAAACCGACGATGGACTGAATAAATTGGTATTGAATGTCGTAGGGCAAAGATGTAGAAATGCCATTGGGGTAGACCTCGTGCGTAGTCAAACCTTCAGGCTCTACAAATATTTGATGCGAGTCTTTATCCGCAAAGCGCACAATTTTATCTTCTATTGACGGACAATATCGAGGTCCAACTCCCTCGATAACACCACCATACAAGGGTGATCGATCTAAACCACTGCGAATAATGTCATGGGTTTTCTCATTGGTATGAGTAATGTGACAATCCACTTGCTCGGGATGTTGAGACACGTCGCCTAAAAAGGAGAAGACGGGTGTAGGTGTATCGCCTGGTTGCGCCTCTAGTTTAGAGAAATCAATCGTTCGTGCATCTAGCCTCGCGGGCGTGCCTGTTTTTAAACGATCGACATTAAATGGCATTTCTCTTAAACGCGCCGCTAATGCATTTGAAGGTGGGTCGCCAGCCCGTCCTCCTTTAAAATTTTCCATACCTATATGCAAAATTCCGCCTAGGAACGTACCCGTCGTTAGCACTACCGTCTTGGTTCTAAACTTTAAGCCCATTTGCGTCACGACGCCGGTAACACGACCATTTTCAACAATCAAATCATCCGCAGATTGTTGAAACAAGGCGAGGTTCTCTTGGTGTTCCACCACCTGCCTTATCGCTGCTTTATACAAAGCACGATCCGCTTGTGCGCGGGTCGCTCTTACTGCGGGGCCTTTGCGCGCATTTAAGGTTCGAAATTGAATACCGCCTTTATCGGCCGCTTCAGCCATGGCGCCACCCAAGGCATCAATTTCCCGCACGATATGACCTTTACCAATACCACCAATCGCGGGATTGCAGGACATTTGGCCTATGGTGTCAATATTATGTGTCAGTAACAGCGTGCTTGCGCCCGTGCGCGCAGAGGCTAATGCAGCCTCAGTGCCCGCATGACCGCCGCCAATCACTATTACATCGTATAACTCGCTGTGAAACATCTAACTAACTTTTTAACATGTTTTACTGAATAATTGCGCCGATTCTAACGTTTTGCGTTGCCACGATATAGCGTCAAATAGCAAAAAAGCAAGCGCCTATTTACCAATACAAAATCCGCTGAAAATTTCGCCCAGTAAATCGTCCGCTGAAAACTCTCCCGTTATTTCGTTCAATGCGTTTTGTGCTTGCAGTAATTCATCGGCCAAGAGTTCGCCAGCATTATTTTCGCGCAATTGCGTTAGGCCTCGCGCTACCGCAATTCTTGCCAACTCAAGTGCCGTTAAATGCCGGCGCCTAGCGGTAAACAAGGATTCACCGTCATGGTCGTAACCGGCAATCGCTTTAATATGGGTTTTCAATTGCTCTAGGCCTTGCCCTCTAGTTGCTGATATTCGCAGTTCGCTGCCAGATTTTTGTTCAACGAGAGTTTCTTGAGTTGATGGTGCATCCAGCAAATCAATTTTGTTGTAAACAAGCGTCGTTGCGGATTGCGCTTCCAATATTGGTTCTTTTAACAGCTTGGTGGCATCAACTAAATACAAAATGTGATCAGCTTGCTGCATAGCTTGGCGAGCGCGCTCCACACCGATTTTCTCAACGGCATCGCTGCTCTCGCGCAGCCCAGCAGTATCGGTTATATGTACTGGTAAACCATCGATATCAATAATTTCGGAAATAGTATCGCGGGTGGTTCCAGCAATGTCAGTAACAATCGCCGCTTCATGGCCAGACAATGCATTGAGCAAACTGGATTTACCAACGTTGGGCTCACCGGCCAGCACAATACGTAAACCGTTACGCAAAATTCGACCTTGACCGGCCGTTTTAATGGTTTGCTGTAAATTTTTCTGTAGGGTTTCTATGCCGTTTTGCACGGTGGCATCAGCTAAGAAATCAATTTCTTCCTCAGGAAAGTCGATAGCGGCTTCTACGTACATTCGCAAATGCACTAACTCGGCTAATAACTCATGCACTTTGTCGGAAAACTCTCCTTGTAGGGAGCGCATTGCACCACGAGCGGCTTGTGCAGTGCTGCTATCGATAAGGTCCGCTATCGCTTCTGCCTGAGCCAAATCGATTTTATTATTTAAGAATGCGCGCTCCGAAAACTCACCCGCCCGTGCCTGTCTGGCGCCTAAACGAATCACTTCTTTCAATAGCAAGTCTTGAATGATCGGCCCACCGTGACCTTGCAGTTCGAGCACATCTTCGCCGGTAAACGAATTAGGGCCTGCAAAATAGATAGCCAGACCGGTATCGAGTATATTGTTGTCTGGCCCTTTGAATTTGGTGAACACGGCTTGTCGCGCCGGCAAATCAGTTGCGCATAGTTGCTTCGCTATAATATTAGCTTTTGGCCCCGACAATCGAATAACACCAACTCCACCTTTGCCCGGCGGCGTCGCGATTGCGGCTATCGTTTCCCCAACGCCGACAATAGTTTCTATATTAGTGTCTATAGTAAATGCCTCGTTATTGGCGTTTACGCAAATTTCTTATTGATGTACCACTGTTGCGCCATGGAAAGCACATTGTTAACCACCCAATACAACACTAAGCCAGCCGGAAAGGTTAGGAACAAAAATGTTAGGGCAATCGGCATGATGGCCATCACTTTTTTCTGTATATCGTCCATGGGGGCAGGATTTAACTTTTGTTGTAGCCACATGGAGGCTCCCATCAATACTGGCAACACGTAAAAGGGGTCGGGTGCCGATAAATCTTGCCACCACAGTGCGAACGGCGCTTGGCGAAGCTCTACGCTTTCTAATAGCGCCCAATAAAGTGCTATAAATACCGGAATTTGAATCAAAATAGGCAAACAACCGCCTGCGGGATTTATTTTTTCTTTCTTATACAGAGCCATCATTTCCATTTGGAATTTCTGGCGGTCATCTTTGTAGCGTTCTTTTAATGTTTGAATTCGCGGCTGTAACTTTTTCATGCCGGCCATGGATTTATAGCTGGCAGCAGACAGCGGATAGAATGCAATTTTAATCAACAAGGTGAGCAGTATAATTGCCCATCCCCAGTTTCCCACCACCGCATGAATCCAACTTAAAACGGTGAATAGTGGATCCGCTATAAATGTAAGAAAACCAAAATCTACCGTTAGAGGCAGTCCCTTTATGCCTTTTTCTTTTTGTATTCTCTTTAAACGTGATTGTTCTTTAGGGCCTATAAAAACTTGTGTGCTGATAGTCCCCGTTTGGCCCGCCGCAACCTGCGTTGCTTGCTCTGTTCGATAGCCAATTCGATATTGGGGATTGGTTTGATCACTATAAGTCGAATAAAACTTCTTAGGTCCCGCTTGGGGCATCCAGACGCCAACAAAGTAGTGCTGCAACATAGCCACCCAACCATTTTGGGTCGCCACATCTAAATTACTCGATTTAATATCACCAAAGTCAATTTTGTTATACTTATCCTCTTCAGTATAAGTAGCCCCCCCAGTATAACTGGGTAGTCGACCAAAGCCGCCTCCTGAATCAGCCGGCTTAGTGCGCAAAAATTGGGCGTATAAAAAACCATTCCACGGAGACGTGCTGGCGTTGGAAATCTGATAGTCGATATCCACTACATAACTATTGCGTTTAAACGTCAGTGTTTTTGTGTAAAAAACACCATTTTCTGCTTTCCAGCTCAAGGGCACTTGAATTTGGTCAGTGCCTGAGAAGGAATAATTCTTTTGTGCAGCGCTATATTGTGTTTGGTGGTTGGGCGCATTTTTTTCGGAATTAAATAAACCGTCTTCCACGTTAAATAACTCGCTAGCGGTCTTTTTCAAAAGTGGAAACCCTTGCTCGGGCTTGTCGGCGCTGAGCGGCTCTTTCTTTAGCTCCATGCGCTCGATTACGCCACCTTTGGTATTGATTGTGGCAATAAGCAAATCGGTTTCGACTGTTATCAAAGAAGCAGGGTCACTCAACTGCACCGTTTCTTGGCCAGGCACCTCCAATACGCCTGAGCTCGGCACAGCGCTTGGCGCTTGGCTAACTTCGGCATGTCGACTAATTTCTGGCACAGCGACATCAAGCACTTGTGAAGAATCCGTGCTAACACCATTGTTCGCCAGGTTTGCTGGGTTACTAAACTCTATCCATTTAATATAGAGAACTGCGCTTATAGCAAACAACGCGATGATAAGTGGTATACGAAAGTTTTCCATGTAAATTAAAGCTCGTGTTAATTAGTAGTCGTACTTTCGGAGATTTGCGCTACTTTGCTGCAACATTTTTGAATCGGCCAATTAACCTCTTGCTTAGCATCGCTGCCTGGAATAGGATCAAAACCACTACCGCCCCAAGGGTGGCATCTCCCCAGTCGATTGATGGTCAAGCCGAGACCCTTAATAAACCCATGGTTCTCTAACGCTTGGTGAGCGTACTCTGAACAACTGGGCACAAAGCGGCATCGATTACCTAAGAGCGGGCTAATAACCCAGTAATAGACTTTAAGGCCGCGTTGAAAAAATGTGATCAATAGTGCGTTCAATTAATGATTACTCTTTTAGTTTGTCTTTGTACGTGTTCTGCAATTGATGTACGTACCATCGATGCCACGCTAAAACTTTTTGCCACAGATCTTTTAGGCTCTGATAACGCTGTTGATCTGATGCTTCTAAACTGTTCGGTTTTGCGGTAATCACCAACTCAATTTGATGGTTTAATAAATCGTCGCTTGCGCTGTTCAGTTGGTGTTGATGTAATCGAAAAAATTCTTTAATTTGGCGTTTGAGTCGATTTCGATCAACCGCTTTATTTGAGACTTTCTTGGATACGGTGACGCCTAAAATCGTTCGCGATGAGCATGACTCCATCAGTGTGTCTAAACGACTGCTCGCTGGGCTACCTTCGGAGCAACTTAATGATTCTTTAACATTGACGTTAAACGTGAAGTTTTTACTACCACCCCATTGTTTGCTTTTATAAACTCGCTGGAAATCAGCCGGTGTTTTCAACCGTTGCTGACGCGGCAGTCTTGAACTATGCAAAGTAAGCCTTAAACTGTCCAAGATAAGTTATGAACCAGCTTAGAAAACCTACTGGTTCGAAACCGCTTATCGTTATTTATTATCGAGCTTGTTTGACGTGTCAACAGAATCGATCAATTATAGATTTTCGCTTACGCTGTTAAAACAGCACGACCTTTAGCGCGGCGGGCATTAATCACGGCACGGCCACTTTTGGTTCGCATGCGGGCACGAAAACCATGAGTGCGTTTTCGTTTTAGTTGACTTGGTTGAAAAGTACGTTTCATTTTTTTTAACCTTTTTAGAACCAGCTTTAGACCGCCGGCATTGCTAAACTAGTGTGTAAATGGCTTTGTGTGTCACCAACTAGAGCCTTCAGCTGTCTAAACTAGAGCCTTCAGCAGGTTTAAACAAAAGCCCTCAGCGGGTTTAAATAAAAGCCCTTTTTGACGACACAATGGAGAACCATATAACGGGGTGCAAAGGTACTTATTTTGCTTATATTAGTCAACATTATATAGCCAATCTTTGAATTATTTTAGGCTCGCGTTTATAGTCCGTTTTTAAAACTAGTTTCTAATAGAAATCGATTTTAAAAACCGCTCAAGGGCGTTATATTGTCTGGCCGATATTTTGGGTACAACTCGGTTTCTCTTTAATTTTAGTGAAGAGCTAAGAAAAATTAAGCTAGAAACACGGCTTCTGGTAATCGAACCCTGTTTTTAACAAGGTTTACTAACTCATTTGATCCATTATCTTCATCAACTCTTTTTATCATTAATGGCGGACTCTATCGGTGGATAACAAAACCCTTTGGGAAAAATGTATCTCTAAAATTGAGAACGATATAGATGATCATGACTTCAATATGTGGGTTCGTCCGTTAAGCGCTATTAATGATGACGCCTCGTTTCGCCTCCACGCCCCAAATCGCTTTATAAAAGACTGGCTAGAAGATAATTTATTAGAAAAATTGCAAGACGCTATTCAACACTTTTTAGGAGAGACTCGCTCAGTAATTATAGAGTTAGATAATAGCGGTCAAACAACCCTTGATGAATCTGCTCAACCAGCAGTGCTAGAGGAACAGAAAATATCTACGCCGTTTGGTACTAACGTACTCAATAGCGCCTTTACGTTTGAAAACCATGTAGAGGGAAAATCCAACCAAATAGCCAGGGCCGCTACCAAACAGGTAAGCGAAAACCCAGGGCAAGATTACAACCCCTTGTTCATCTATGGCGGCGTTGGTTTAGGAAAAACTCATTTAATGCATGCCGCGGGTAATTTGATTAAAAACACAGGGGATGGAGCGAATGTGGCTTATGTTCACTCTGAACGATTTGTGTCTGACTTTGTTAAGGCGCTTGGTAATCGTACAATGCCCGAGTTTAAGAATTATTATCGCTCTCTAGATGCCTTATTAATTGATGATATTCAATTCTTTGTTGGTAAAGATTCTTCCCAAGAAGAGTTTTTTCACACCTACAATACTTTGCTTGAAATTGGCAGTCAGATAATCGTTACAAGCGACAGATTTCCTAAAGATATCAATGGCTTAGAAGAACGACTAATATCTCGGTTTGAAAGCGGATTAACGGTTCGAGTAGACCCTCCTGAGTTAGAAACACGAGTTGCTATTCTCAAAAATAAGGCCCTTAAAAATCAAGTAGACTTAGATGATGATGTGGCTTTTTTGGTGGCAAAAAAAATTCGTTCGAATGTTCGTGAACTAGAAGGCGCATTGCATAGATTGGTGGCAAGCTCTCGGTTTACTAATAGAAAAATTGATTTGGACTTGGCGAAAGATACTCTACAAGATCTTACGTTGTTTCAAGAACGGAAAATATCAATAGAGAATATTCAAAAAACCGTTGCAGATTTCTATAGCATTCGAGTGTTTGACTTAAAATCGAAACGACGAAATCGACAAATAGCCAGACCTCGTCAAATTGCTATGGCGCTAGCCAAAGAATTGACGAGTTTGAGTTTGCCGGATATCGGTGATGCGTTTGGCGGTCGTGATCACACCACTGTAATTCATGCATGTAAAAAGGTGGTGGAGCTGACGCGTACAGATTCTAAGTTAAACGAGGATTACGTGAGCTTACTGAAAATTTTGTCGGTTTAACAAGCTGTGGATAACTTTGGTATAAATACGGTATTATCATCTAATAACAATTATCCACAATCTATACACAGTTTATTGCCTATGTTTAGGCTTAGTTACTAACAGCTAAAAAACAATGTAAGTCATTGATTTTTATAAAAATAATTAGGTTTTTAGGTTTATCAACAAGGCCTATAATTACAATAACTAATCTTATCTAAATACATGAATATTAATATACAGAAGGAAATACTAGAAAGTCCACTGGCACAAATCATCGGTGTTGTGGAAAAGCGACAAACATTGCCAATTTTAGGAAACGTATATTTAGAATTAAAGCAAAATAAACTAACGTTGATTGGTTCAGACTTGGAAACGGAAATCACCACTCTGGTAGAGAATGTAGCGGGCGAAGATGGTAGTACTACTGTTTCTGCTCGTAAACTTTACGATATTTGTCGGTCATTACCCAATGAATCCTTATTGTCATTGAGTTTAGAACAAGACAATAAAATGACGGTTAAGACGGGTAAAAGCCGTTTTACATTACAGACACTGAGCGCTGTAGATTACCCTCGTCTCGAAGAAACACAATGGAAACAAGAGTTTTCCTTAACTCAAAGCCAGTTGAGTGATTTGTTAACCAAGACATCGTTTTCGATGGCTCAACAAGACGTTCGTTATTTTTTGAACGGTTTGCTGATAGAAATACATGATGATCACATTCTGTCCGTTGCCACTGATGGACATCGTTTAGCTAAAACGCAAATAGCGGTTGATTCTCTGGGTTTCGATTTAGTACAGAGCATCGTACCAAGAAAGGCTGTATTGGAAATAGGTAAGTTCGTAGACGCCACTAGCGATGAAGCTGCTGATATCAAGCTCAATGGCAGTCATATTTTGATTCAAACCGGCAATTTTCGATTTATTTCTAAGTTAATTGATGGCCGCTTCCCTGATTATGAAAAAGTGATACCTGCTAATTTAGATAAGCATGTCATTATTGATCGCTCCAATTTGATAGAGATTTTGAGTAGAGCCGCTATTTTAAGTAATGAAAAGTTTCGTGGCGTGTCATTAAGTGTAGAAAAAAACATTTTAACCGTGCAGTCTCACAACCCTGATCAGGAACACGCCAAGGACGAAATGGAAGTGATTTATGAGGATGAACCGATAGAGATCGGTTTTAACGTAAACTACCTAATGGACGCCCTCAAAGCCTGTGAATCGGAGAAAATCGATTTGGGTTTATTAGACCCAAATACCAGCTGCACCTTTCACGCCCAAGACAATAGCGACACCCTGTATTTAATTATGCCAATGCGCTTATAATTGTCTCACTAACGGAATAATAGATAATTCACCAAGGGATTGGTGTTTATTGGTCTAACTCGTAAACGTATGCGCCCGCTTCTGTAATTGTTTCACGTGAAACATACTATTATTTGTGTGGATCAATAGACGGTTTTTATCACGCTATGTTCCACGTGAAACATTAGCTTTTACACATTGAAAAAAATGTTGTGGAGCCTATAAACTAGCTTGTTTAGACCGTGCGTAAAAGCCGATTTTTTGTTATAATTTCAGCTTAATTTCCCCCCGTATAGAGATAGTGATATATGAGTTATGACTCCAGTAGTATTAAGGTTTTAAAGGGCTTAGATGCGGTTAGAAAACGCCCTGGAATGTACATTGGAGACACGGATGATGGCACTGGATTGCACCACATGGTTTTCGAGGTGGTTGATAATTCTATCGACGAAGCTTTGGCTGGTCATTGCACCGGTGTAAACGTGATTATTAATCAGGATAACTCAATTTCTGTGTGGGATGATGGTCGTGGTATTCCTGTGGGAATATTAGAGGACGAAGGTAAATCAGCCGCTGAAATCATAATGACAGTGCTGCATGCGGGCGGTAAGTTTGACTCCAATTCTTATAAAGTCTCGGGCGGCTTACACGGTGTAGGCGTTTCGGTGGTCAACGCACTCTCAGATTGGCTGAAGTTAGAGATAGACAGAGAAGGTAAATCTTATTTTCAGGAATACCATTTAGGTGAGCCACAAGAAGACCTAAAACAAGTGGGTACTACCGATAAATCAGGGACCAAGGTAACCTTTAAGCCAAGTAGTGATATTTTCGCAATCACCGAATATAGCTATGATATTTTGGCGAAACGGCTTAGAGAGTTGTCTTTTCTTAATTCTGGCGTACGAATAGAACTCACCGATGAACGCAGTAAGAAGCATGAAGTGTTTCAATACGAAGGCGGTATAGCTGCATTTGTAGAGCACTTGAACAAAATGAAAACCCCATTGAACAAAGATATTATTGAAGTGGGGGGAGAAAAAGACGGCGTAACCATCGATGTGGCTTTGCAATGGAACGATTCTTATAAAGAAAGCATTTTTTGTTTTACCAATAATATACCGCAGCGAGATGGCGGAGCGCATTTATCAGGGTTTCGTGGGGCGTTAACTCGAACATTAAATCATTACATAGAAGAATCCGGTCTGGCCAAGAAAGAAAAAGTAAGCGTTAGTGGAGACGATTCTAGAGAAGGTTTGACGGCTGTTTTATCAGTTAAAGTTCCTGATCCTAAATTTTCATCGCAAACCAAGGACAAGCTCGTATCGTCGGAAGTTAAAGGCGTAGTCGAGTCGGTAATGAATGAAAAACTCAGCGAGTTTTTGTTAGAAAACCCGGTTGACGCGAAACGTATAGCAGAAAAGATCGTAGATGCTGCCAGAGCGCGCGATGCGGCGCGTAAAGCCAGAGAGATGACCCGTCGTAAGGGTGCTTTGGATTTGGGCGGGCTACCGGGTAAATTAGCCGATTGCCAAG
>CAZJWW010000086.1:0-12267 GCA_964549895.1 uncultured Gammaproteobacteria bacterium | reverse complement strand
CTAACAGCGCAAAGAGTAGGGCAGTTAAAGCAGACAAAGTAGGTAGAGAAGAGCCAGGTAGAGAAGAGCCAGGTAGAGAAGAGCTGGGTAGAGATAAAGCGGGTAGAGAAGTATTAGCTAGCGATGAGTTAATCAAAGAGTCTGCTGCCAAATTGAGTACGCCATGCTGTGATTCAACTTCGAAGGCTTTGAACCTGCCATTTTTTTGATGCACCACCAATACTCCTTGCACGCTTTCGGCAAAGCTTAAATCACTTTTCTTGGTGGTTATCGAAACAAAGTTAGGATCAAGTACAGTTTGTTGCTCAGCCGGTGCGCTGATCAGCCCCCAGTCGTATGGAAAATATTCTACCTTTTTAGCGGCGGCGAGCTGAGTTGCTGGCGCAAATTCAAAACGAACATCGTCGGCGTCAGAATATTGATAAGACGATGAAATTGGCAGATTGGTGGGCAGCAGCGTATCAATCGTGTTGAACAGTTCTGCTTGATTCGAGTCAGTTTCTGAGCTTTGGCCAGTGTCCACACTCAAAACCAATTGCCCTTGTTCAGGGATACACTCTTCTTCGCATACCAACCATTTAGCATTGGCGGTTAAAGGAATGGGTTCGCCTAATGGCCAATCATCGGGTGTTTGAATTTTTATCCGATGATAGGCTGTGCCGTGATAACCGTAATTGGCCACTGGCCCTACGTATTGCCTTTCTGGAAATGGCCAATCGATGGGGGATGCCACCACGCCTGGGGGTAAGTCCCAGGCGATGGAGGTGGCCTGGCCTGAATCGCCGGGGTTGCGCCAATAGGTATGCCATCCATCGCGTATTTCAAATACCAAGGAAACGTAAAATGCATCGCCTGGCTTTATCGAACGTGAGTCAGAGACTAAACGCGCACTAAGGTTGTCGGTCACGACTGGGTTCGCTGCCGCCAGATTGGACAGTAATACCGAGCAAATAAGCAGATTTGATAGCAATAATTTCACGGAATATCGAGTTGACGCTGAAGTGTTTTACCGACTCTACTTTAGCGCAATTCTGCTCAAGGTCTTGTTAAAATTTTGTAGTATACGCAGAAATTTCTTCGTGCTTTTCCCTTTGTTTTTATTCTGTAATTTATCGGTGTAAAGCCAAATTGTTACTTTTGATGAATAATTGTTATTTTTTTTCGGCATCGAACAAAGTCATTGCGGCAACCACCATCGCTTCCGTACCCAGTTTCACAGATGGTTCCGGCCAGACTTTGAAAAAAGGAGAATGGTGTGAGGCCGCGTCATTCAATTCCTCAAACGGTGTTCCTCCAACAGCAAAATAGACACCTTTGACGTTGTGCTTTGGGTCCACAAAATAAGCAAAATCTTCTGCTCCCATTCCAGTGCGAGGTTGTTCTAACACAACTTCATCGCCTATGCTCGCTTTAAATGCGGTCTTAAGCAGGCGCGCTGTCTTGCCGTGGTTTCTGGTCGGCGGTGTATTTTCTTTGCGGCGCCTTATCGTTGGTAATTTATCTTCAGGTGTTCCGAGCGCTAGTGCGACACCTTTGGCCACGCGGTCAATACCATCGAGTAGGGCGGTACGCACTACCGGATCATCCGAGCGCACGGTTAGCTGCAATTCGACGCGGTCGCCGATTATGTTGTGTTTCGTTCCTCCGTGAATAGACCCCACGGTAATCACCCCTGGTTGTAACGGTGCGATGTTACGTGAGACCAGACTTTGTAGGCTCACTACTATTTGCGATGCGACCAACACAGGGTCAAGCCCCATATGTGGTGAGGCGCCATGCGCGCCAACGCCATGAACCGTCATATCGACGGAATCAGAACTCGAATAAGTTAGGCCTTCTCTTAAAATTATTTTCCCGGTTGGCGTTTGAGCTGACACATGAAAAGCTAGCGCGTAGTCAGGTTTTGGAAAGCGTGTGTACAGCCCGTCCTCAATCATTGCATTCGCGCCTGAAATACGCTCTTCCGCTGGTTGTCCGATAAGCACTAAAGTACCCGACCATTTGTCTTTGCGCGCCATTAATTGCCGTGCAGTACCCACTAGTGACGTGATGTGCACATCATGACCACAAGCGTGCATAACGGGTTTTTCTTTGCCGTCTATGCTGACTTGTCTTGCTTTGGAGGCGTAGGGCAAGTCGGTATCTTCTAACACTGGCAGACCATCCATATCAGCGCGCAGCATCACTGTCGGTCCTGGGCCGTTTTTCAGCACAGCCACGACACCCGTCTCGCCTACGCCTTCGGTAACGTCATAACCAATCTCGCGAATCTCACTAGCGAGGCGTTTAGCGGTTTCAAATTCTTTGAAGGACAATTCTGGGTTGGCATGGAAATGCGTAAACAGTGCACCTAGGTTGGCGTCGTAGTCTTTGGCAATATCGTTACGTAATTCGGAAATTGGTTTGCTTTGTTCATCAGCAACTTGAATATCGGTAGCGTGTTTTTCGCTGTCCTTATTTTCGACCGTCGTATTGCTAAGGTCGTGATCTTCAAGCTGCAGATTTTCAACACTATCATTATCAATACCATTATTTTCAACAACAGTGACGTCTGTCTCATTTGCTTCATTACTACAGCCCGCGGCGGCTATCATTCCAGCTATTAAAATTAATTTAATCAGTCTAATTTGCTTCAACTGTAAAACTTGCATGCTTTACTCCCGCTCGGTTGTTGGCACCATAGGTGCATTGTAACTACTAAATATCACTCCTGTATAAAGAGTAATTGCCTCACAAACGAATTGCAAATTATCACTAAAGTAATGCAGTACACCTGTTATATGAACGAATTGCTAAGGTTAATTATTACGTCCAGATTACGTCATTCTAATTCCAAAGTAAGTTACTTGTTTCGTCAGCTATACGCGTGATAGTTTGTTCGTAGCTGGTTGGATTGATCTGGCTTTCGGTATTTATCAAGTTTGATACATTAGGCTTGAACATAGGTGTATTTACGAGACCATTATTTTGGAGATAAGGTCGGTCGCGGTATCGTAAATTTAAGGTCGCAATTATAAGAAAGTCGCATAAGCCTTATAAGTAACATCTAATAAGCAACAGCAATTGAGTAACGCTTTTCGTTATTCGAAAAAGAAGTCCCGCAGACGTACTTTAACTAGTTTCTTTCACGAAGTTTCAATTTACACATTGAGGGCATACCGTTTATGAAGAATATATTTGGATTAAGTTTTAAATTGGGCAGCAGGTATAAGCAATTTCTAAATACTTGCATTGTTTTGTTGTTGATTAATTCGCTAGGAAGCGCGATAGCAGCCAATGCTGAATTTTCTATTGCCGAGGTGCAATCAGTACAAATTACCCAAGAGCGAGGCACCGATCATACACGCATGTCTTTTTCTGCTTTTGGTCAAACATTTAATTTGCTGATGCAAAGAAATGAAGCATTGATGAAAAATTATTCATCTCTTTTCTTAGATGTGGATCTATTTGCTGGAACGATTGATGGGATTGCGGACTCTTGGGCGCGAATTTCGATAGTCGATGGTGAATTTAGTGGCGCCGTTTATGATGGTAAGGAACTCTTTTTGATCGATACCGGCAGCATGGTAGCTGATTCGGTGGAAGCAAGTCAGAAAGACCTTATGCAGCAAACCGCGACGGTGGTGTATAGAGCCTCTGACGTAACAAGCACGGCAATTTGCAGTACCCACGATAAAGGTGGTACGCAATCTAATTTTTCTTATGAAAAATTGGTGTCGGGTATACAACAGCGGCGTGCTGCTGCTACTGGCCAACGCGCAAGTGCAAGTGATGATGGTACCACTGCTACCGCGACTGCGGCCACAGCTACAGCGGCTCAACAAGTAAATGTATCCATTTTTGCTGATACCCAATATGTTGCGACCAGTCCAAATGGCGCAGAAGCTCAGGTATTATCTCAGATGAACATTGTTGACGGTATATTTTCAGAGCAAGTCGGCGTGCAATTTGGCATCACTCAAATCACCCCTTTAGCGGATAATGGTCCTCTGACATCGTCGAATTCCAGTACTTTGTTGCGTCAGTTTCAAACCGCTCTTAATGGTAATAATCCAGGGCTTTCGCATTTATTTACTGGTAGAGATATAGATGGCAATGTAATCGGTATCGCTTTTCTAAATGGTATTTGTACCGTCAATGGTGTGGGTGTCACGCAGGCGGGTGGCAGAGGTACGTTTGGTGCTTTAACGGCCGCCCATGAATTTGGGCATAACTTTGGCGCACCTCATGACAATCAAGGAGGTTCAGCATGTGCCTCTACGCCTGGAACTTTTTTAATGAATCCTTCCTTAAATGGCAGTGATCAGTTTTCACAATGCAGTCTGCAGCAGATTGACAATGTCTTGAATGTACGCAATGCGTGCTTAGTGGATGTTGATGTGCCCGCACCAACGCCAGCGCCAACTGCCACATGTGGGGGAGAAATTAACTTTGCTACTGGAGCGAATGGGTTTGTGTTTGTTGATGACCCACAAACGCCTGCGTATACCAGTAGTACGATATCGGGTGGTTCACTAAGTGTGGCTGTCGGCGGCGTTGACAATGCAGATATCACTGACATGGAAGGAACATGGCGCCGACAATGTGAATCAGCTAGCGCCAGCCAAGTTACTATTCGTGTGAATGGTTCACTTGCACAGGCGGCTGATTATGAGTCGGATGAATTCAGTCAGATCACCTTACGGGTGAACGGCAGTGAAACAGTGTTGGCCACACTTACTGGCAATGGAAATGGCGGCGGTGCGCAAAATACAGGAGCACAACAATTCACCGCTAGTGCGACACTCGTGGCGGGTGAAAATACAGTCGATTTATTATGTTTTAATAATCAAAAAACATTCAATAATGAAGTCAGCAGTTGTAGCTTTGCTGCTATTGATATTGAACCTACAGCGGCTGCTCCAACACCTGACCCAGTAATTCTCGACGTAGATTTCAATACTGCCTTTGGTGGTTTTTCTTTTGTCGATGATGCAAGTGATCCACTTTATGCCGATGGGAACCGAGTAGCAAATGGTGGGGTTAACAATAGTGGCGCTCTGGTGACTACTTTAGGTGGCGTGGATAATGCAGATATCACTAATATGGAAGGCGTGTGGATACGCAACTTTACCGCTGCGCAGGCCGGTCAATTAACGCTGAGTCTAGACACTAACTTAGTTCAGGCAGAAGGTTATGAACCCAATGAAAACAGTGAGATAGGTATTATGATCGATAATCGATCACTGGTTCTAAATACCATAGTCGGTGACGGCAATGGTGGTGGCGTAATAGGGACGGGGTTTCAAAGATTTAATGTATCGTTTGATATTACTGCAGGCACTCATAGTGTCTCATTATTCTGTCGCAATTCGGCTAAGACAGTTAGCTCTGAAATTACCAACTGTACCTTTGATAATGTGCTTATCGAATAATTGTAGACCGTAGAGTGGGTGTCACGAAAAACGGCCGCTTGCAAAGCGGCCGTTTTTATTGGTTCATGATATTAAGTTTTAACTCACATTGATCGGCGGCCGATAAGTCTCGTGTTTGTTCACTATCACTAAACTGCTTATTTTTAGTTTGCTTCGTAATAATCTATTTATTAATAAGTAGAGAGTTATGCAGTGCGTTATCGAAAGCGTATATTGTCCTTGGAAAGTTGAGAAATCTCTGTGCAGCCCATGAGCTTCATGTCACGTTCTAGCTCGGCTCGCATTAGGTGCAGCGCCTTTTCTACACCGGGTTGGCCTGCCGCCGCTAATGCATAGAGGTACATTCTTCCAACTCCGACAGCCTTTGCTCCCAATGAAAGTGCTTTAAGGGCATGCGTACCCCGTTGCACGCCGCTATCGAACAAAATGTCAATTTTGTCGCCGACGGCATCGACAATTTCGGCTAAATGATCAAAAGAACTGCGCGAGCCGTCAAGCTGACGACCGCCATGATTCGAAATCACGATACCTGTGCAACCGATATCAATGGCTTTCCGCGCATCTTCTACGCTCATAATGCCTTTTAAGCAAAATTCGCCATTCCAGAATTTCACCATTTCTTCTACATCGGCCCAATTCATGGATGGGTCGAGCATATTCGTAAAGTAATCGCCGATTGAGATAGCACCACCTCTCATGTCTATGTGCTCGTCTAGTTGAGGTAATTTAAATGGCTCCTGTCTGACATAGTTAATGCCCCACATGGGCTTAATCACAAATTGAATCAAACCGTTAAGATTTAGACGAAAGGGGATTGAAAAACCCGTGCGTAGATCTCGCTCTCGATTACCCCCAGTGATAGCATCAACTGTCAACATCATCACTTGAACCCCGGCCGCTTTGGCGCGTTGCATCATGGTTGTATTTAAACCGCGGTCTTTATGAAAATAAAACTGATAAGCTTGTGGGGTGTCGACCTGTTGGGCAATGTCCTCGAGGCTAACTGTGCCTAAGGAAGATACCCCAAATAGAGTGCCATATTTCTCGGCAGCGGCGGCAACAGCACGCTCACCTTGATGATGAAATAGTCGTTGCAAGGCAGTTGGGGAGCAATATACGGGCATGTCTAATTTTTGCCCCATAACCGTTACCGATAAATCAATATCTTTTACGCCAGTTAATACACTGGGTATTAGATCACAATCGTTAAAAGCGTCGGTGTTTCGGCGATGAGTGCCTTCATCGTCTGCCCCACCATCAATGTAGTTAAATATGGGGCTGGGAAGGCGTTTTTTCGCTAGCGTGCGAAAATCATGAAAGTTATAGCAGTGTTTAAGTCGCATTGTATTATTGTAAGTAAGACATCGCTTAGTAAGACATCAACTCCTCTATAAGTTCTTGGTCGGAGAACTCATCGTAAAGCCTGGTTCCGCCGCATATTGATATCAAGTTATTATTCATTAGATAAAACAAATATTCACGACCCGTAGTTAAACCGACTGCACAATTTGCGCCATCGGACACGCTATCTAATACATTTACAATGTTCGACGCTGCGCCTTTAATTGTCTTTATGATACTTATCTTGGCTTCGACGTAATCGGATGCGATTTCTATTTCGTCAAACTTTTCAATTTTCGTAAACAATTTAGTCGCAACTACTTTGCCTACAAATACGTCACTTGCATCAGAGTATTTTTGTTTTTCTGGCACGCTAGCGCAACTGCAAGCGTAAACGTTAGCTGCAAATAGATTGATAATGATGGCAACTAAATAGACGTAAATTTTATTCATAAACTAGTGCTTTCTTATTTCTGCCACAAACCCAGTAAAGCCAACCGCGCAATTTTATCTTTTAGCGACGATGGGTTTTCCAATTTCAATCGTTTAAGTGCGGTTACATCGAGTGTACCAAGTTTATCCTCATCCGCATTTAGACCCCTCATCGCTAACCTAAATAGAGTCAATTTAGATTTACTAGCATCTTTAAGTGTTTCTAGGACTGGGATTAAATGTTGTTCCAGTTCATTGAAATCGGTGCCGAAGGGGTAGTCTGGTAATAAACCCTTACGTGTGAAGGGTTGCAATTTTTGCAATAAACGGTTGTGTGAATTATCGGTCCACGAGCTGTCTAGCACAAAGTCATAGTCTATCTTACCACTCGCTTTCGCGGTCGCTAACAAACTACTTTGAAACTGGCTGTCAGTAATCGACAGCATTTCGGCTATTACTTCTTTGTCACTGGCCCCTCGTAAATCAGCTATGCCGTATTCATTGATCACAATGTCTCTTAAATGTCGTGGAATTGTCGTGTGACCGTAGCTCCAAACTACATTGCTACTAGCTTTACCAGTGCTATTGCGCACGGCTTCAATCATAATGATTGATCGCGCGTTCTTTAGAGCAAAAGACTGTCGCACGAAATCGTATTGACCGCCGACGCCCGAGACCACTTTGCCGCTATCAAGTCCATCTGAGACCACCGCACCCAACAAAGTGGTTTTCATTGCGTTATTAATAAATCTAGCATGCTGGCGGTTTTGCTGCTTCTTCTTGAAATCAATGTGCGTACCATTGATGTAACCAATCGCCGTCATATTTATTTTTCTGCGTTGTTCTTCGGGCATATCTCGCAATCGCTGATACATTGAATTCGGGCCTAGAAAAAAACCACCATGAATCAATGTGCCGTTTACTTCGCGCTTAACCACTCCCGCTTCCACGAGGTCTAAAAAAACATCTACCAACATTTCACTCACGCCATAGAGTCCAAGCTCAAACGGTTCGAGATGAAGGTGGCTAGTATCTTTATCACCCTGCAAGGCTGAGATAATTTGCTTGTAGTGGGTATTATCTTGGTGCCGCATAATTAAAGCATAGGCTACTGCGTCACCCGCTGAACCAATGCCGATTTGCAAAGTGCCACCATCCTTAACGAGGCTTGATGCATGAAAACCCGCAGCGTAGGTGGCTAGGTCTATAGAGGCTTTGGGTACATTGAACAGAGTTGAGCTGGCACATTCGCCCTCTAGAATATGTGCAAACTCCGACTCTGAAAGCTGAGCGTCATTAAACATAAATGGCAGAGCATCGTTCAATTCACCGATCAAGGCAAAATTCGTTTCACCAGCGGCTCGGGCGCTTAATAATTCGAGGGTGATGTCTGGGTTACACGACAAGCTCAGGTCAGCAGTCTCATTAGTATGAGCCACCATCTGAATTACCAAGTCGACATTTTTATCTGCCAAGAAAGAACTGACGTGCGAGTAATTGGCGCTAACGTAATTGCTTTGCGCATGCGGATTATTTAGGTAAGAGCCTGCTTGTATGAAGAATTCGCTTACTATTACGTTGCTGGGCAACTTATTAGAGAGTAGGTCCCGGGCGTAAAGTAATTCTGGATAGCCGGCGTACAATCGATCTGCTATGGGTGTAAAGAAATGTTTTTCCAGCCCAGGTTTCGGCTGCGGAGTTTGTAGACTGAGCGCAGTCAGAATAGTTAGGGAGGTGGAGGGGTCAGCACTCACCTGTTGGTAAAGCGCATTAATTAAATGATTCGCTTTGCCTAAGCCAAGCGGCATGGCAACGGTTAGATGACCGTTGTGAGTTTGCAATAAATGATCTGCTAGCTCTGTCGCTTGCTGCCAGCGTTGGTTTACTTGTGCATTCAATCTCTTATTCCGCTGATGCTTAAGGAGTTTCTCTCGCGTAATGTTATACGGCTAGAATTGATGTCAGTCCATCGTTTTCTCGAATGCGTTAATAATTGCATTCCCAAAACTTGTCTCGGGATCGACAATACTTTCACCATACTTACGTGCTCCATCCGAAAGTTGCTTATGAAGTATATTGTCGTTTACCACCAACTGAACTTTTGTTGCGAGATCATCGAAAGAATCCGGTTGGTACAGTAATCCGTTAATGTCATGCGTAACATAGTAGGGGTACGGTCCGAAGTTTGGCGCTATCACTGGTAATCCACACATAAAACCCTCAAAAATAGCGTGTCGATGTCCTTCGTGAAAAGGTGTTCGCGTTGGTGTTACCAGAACTTTTGCTGATGCCATCAATGCTGGAATTTCAGAGTAAGGTAACTTTCCTAATATGGTTACTTTGTCTTCAATATTCAATTCTTTGCTACGTTTATGCAACTCAAGCGATGCGTCTCCAACTCCTGCGTAAATAAGTCGCAACTCGTGGTTGTTCTTTAGAATCGGAGCACAGGCGTTGATTAGGTCCAACACGCCTTTATTTTTTTCGATTCGCCCTACATATAGAATTGCTTCACGTTTTAACTCAGAATTATTTTGTGTCAAATACGACTGTGCAGTTTCATAAATGTATCGATACGATCCGTCAAATCTATGAATTGCATTGTCGTTTACTCCGGTTGACAACAATTCGTCGCGGGTAAATTTTCCCTGACATACGCAACTTGCCATATTTCTAATACAGTATTCATCTATCGCGTAAATCATTTTCAATAACGGATTGGGCGCGGGTAGTTTTATATGGTCATGACTAACGTAGATAACCGGCGCACGATACAATTGCCCCAGTAGGTATCCCATCCATAATATGCCCCCGCGTCTTACACAAATTATTCGCGTAGGTTTAAATCTAAACGCTTTCAACGTTCCTGCAATGAGAAAGTGCGCTCGCGCTAATAGTGTTCCTAGTACTCCTAGTCCCTTGATGCTTGACGGAAAACACTTCGCTTCGACATCGTCGATTTTTATGTGTTTCTTAGAATCTTTTAAAATGGAGAGAAATAAAACTGGGTTTCCTAGAACAGAATCTAGAAAGTCAGCTATAAATCCATCGGGGCCATTAGCTGTTTGTCCCTTAAGCGCGGCAATTGCTTCAACCTGGAGCGCGGCGTCACCATTTTTTAGATATAGGTATCTTGCGTTTATTTGCTTCATCTAAGCGCCGCTTTTAGTAATTTTAGAAAATAAAATGGATAGTCGTAACAAAGAGAGAGTTTTTTTGATGTTGTTAACCGTTATTAAGCGGTACAAAATAGCCCGTGCTGAATTTTTAGGTATCCAGCGCAGTTGACATAATTACGTTTTAAAATACATCTCTCTTGCTTGCCGTTCGTCTAATCTTCCTCAAGAAGCATTATAATAGGCGAAATATCCACGGTATTCACCGGCACCTGCCCAATTTCATTGGCGACTGCATCAGCACCTATATAGACAGTGGATGTTCCGCGAGCATGACCATCAATATCTGTAGCGACATCGGATAACCTCGTTCCCGTATAATATATTGCTGCATTGGATTTGGATAAATGCAGGTCACCCGCGCTCTCATCAATGAATGCGCCGCGTTCAATATTACCATTGCCTTGGCTTACGAACGCACTGCCATTACGGTGCAGAATAGTGGTATCTACAAGGTTGTTAACCACTTGCACGCCCGGTGAATTAAAACGTATCTCTATACTCTTTGGCATGTTGTGGTTAGTTCTGACTGTATTGTGTGCTATTAGCGTGCCTGGTGAAGACCAAATAATGATTGGCGCATCTGAATTAACTGTTCTGCTGGCTGAGTACAAGCCGGGAGCCATATAAATAAAATTATTTTTTATGATTCCTCCTTGATGGTCGTTTTCGCGGCCGACTAAGCCGTAAGCAATGGCTCTATCAACATTAATGAACGTATTGTTTTCACTAACCGTGTTGCTGGATCCATTCCACATCAGTATAGCCGGATTGTGTAAAAAGTCGGCATTGTCCGGCGTGTGGAAATTTTTGAATAAATTATTTCTAATTTGCCAGTCAGCACCTCCATGCACGTCAACGCCATTGCTATAACCTGTGCCAATGCCACGATCCGTCATCGGTGGTCCATTGAGATATTCCATCACCGAGTATTCTACTCGACCACGATCAGCGCCTAGACCAAAACCGCCATTAGAATTGCCCTTAATAAATTGTGTGCCGGCATTAACCAGTCGAACATTGTAGATATAGATATCATCGGGGCCGCTGTTTAACTCAATGGTATGAAAGTAAGTGTCTCGTATTGTTAAGTTAGCAACAGTGACATTATCTGCGTCAATCCATACTCCACTTCGAACATCTCCGAAGTTTGTGTTCTCCATACCACGGCCGATTATCTCTACCGCTGCGCAATTCCCGGGAATGCCAGTTATCACTACATTTGGCCTTCTGATGTACAAAGTTGTGGTAAGCCGATATTGCCCAGGCTGGATCTGAATAGTGGTACCGCTTGCTAGGTTGGCCACGGCATTTTGCAGCTGGTCTACGGTGCTCACAGTGATAATGGTGCCCTTGGCTACATCTTGTACCGGCGCAGGCTGACATTGAGCCATAGACGCAGATGGCAGAGCGAACATTATTAATATTAGAATTATTCTTGTCATTGAACTGTAATCTAAAGTAAAGGCGTCTTGGATAACAGTTAAAGCTTGCTAATTAAATGAAAAAATATAACTTAATTTCATTTATAAAATAAAATATGTGATAAGTTCATATAAAATTGAGCACAACAGATAGAAAGGAATAAATCCATGGCCAAGCAATTGCCATCTTCGGCACAAATAGTCATTGTTGGCGGCGGTGTTATTGGTTGTAGCATCGCTTACCACTTAACAAAGCTAGGCATGACCGACGTCGTGTTGTTGGAGCGTAAACAACTGACCTGCGGTACAACCTGGCACGCCGCCGGTTTAGTGCCGACACTGCGCGCTACTTACAGCATGTCTATGTTAGCTAAATACAGCGCTGATTTATACGAAGGCTTAGAAGCTGAAACGGGACAGGCGACTGGTTTTACGCGCAATGGTTCCTTGACCATTTCCACCAATGAAGAGCGTTTGAGC
>CAZJWW010000085.1:0-12598 GCA_964549895.1 uncultured Gammaproteobacteria bacterium | reverse complement strand
TTAACGTATACACACTTTCCAGGCGTGCGCATTCGACCACTCTGCCACCTCTCCGAAATTCATTGAAGCGAAGTATTTTACTCCGCTTCCCAAAATTGTCTTATGCGCACTTATGCGTGCACATTATTCGGCACATCGTGTGCCTCACCCCCCTTCGTAACTTAAAGAGGGGCTGCCTTCGGCAGTTCAAAAGTGTTCCGGACACTTTTGTCAACCACTCTGCCACCTCTCCGAAACTCATTGAAGCGAAGTATATTACTCCGTTTCCCAAATTGTCTTACGCGCACCAATTGTGTGCACGTCCGTTATTACAGTCGGCACATGGTGTGCCTTATTTTTCGCAGCTTGGCCTCTGTCTTTAGTGATACTGACAATTATTGTCAGCTACTTAGTGGCTTCTGTGAGTCTAAGTAAATCGATGTAATGAACTTAGTCCTGGACTGTCTTAAGGGTATGAATTGCCAGTAATTACTGGACAAATCGCCTCTATGATCTACCCATGGGACGCGCAGAATAAACTAGTTTGGATTTCGGTTCAAATGCATATTGCGTGATCTGAATCTAATCGTTATGCTGGTTGAGTATTAATTATTTGAGGTTTCTACATAGATGTTCAAGCTTCTATACAATTGGGTTGGCAAATTAGCTCGTTTCTTTATTCGGCATATAGAAATGTTATTGATTTCTGCGCTGATTGTCGTTGCAGCGGTGCAGTACTACGTGCGTCCGCAGTCGCAGAGTTATGATCAAGTGCTTGAAACTGGCAAGCTGCGAGTGCTAATCACTGATGAACCGGATTCCCAATATGTGTTTGATCAAAAGCATTACGGTTTCGAATACGAGATATTAAATAGCTTTGCCGCGAGTATTGGTGTTGAACTAGAGCTCGAAATCGTGCCGTATGGCCAGTTGTTTACCCGTTTGAGCAGTGGTGATGCGGATATCGCTGTGGGCGGTATATTGGATTCTAATTTTGTACGTCGTGTCAGCACGCCGACTGTAGAGTGGTATCAGGCGCAGACTACTGTGGTCTATCGTCGTGGCACTCAGCGGCCGAAAGAGATCGATGATTTAGGCAGTGAACCAGTGTTGGCGTCGGCACGATACTATGAAATCGATGAATTAGAGGCATTGAATTTAAGAGATGATCATCGCTCTGAATATGATTTATTGAATGCAGTTGCAATGGGGGCGGAGCGTTTTGCATTAAGTACTAATTATCGAGCACGTAACGCGCGGCATTATTTACCGGAGCTTAATCGCAGTTTTATTTTGCCAGACACCTTAGGTGTGGTTTGGGCATTACCGAAACGCCACGATGTAAAATTGTTGAATGCCATCAATAATTTTTTGAATGAAATAATGCTCGAAGATATTCCGCAAATTTTGGCGGAAAACTATTTTAAATTGCCTAAGCGGCTGCATACCTATGATGCTTTAGCGATTCATAAAGACATACAAAGTGTTCTACCTAGTTTTGAATACGCGTTTCGCAAGGCCGCGCGAGAGGGTGGGGTGGATTGGCAGCTATTGGCGGCTATCGCTTATCAAGAATCGCATTGGTCCAACGACGCTCAGTCTCCGACTGGTGTGCGTGGCATTATGCAATTAACTAATGATACTGCTGATTTTCTAGGCGTTGATGATCGCTTGGATATGTCTAAAAGTATTGATGCGGCTGGCCGATATTTACTATTTTTAAAATCACGGATACCAGAACCAGTTGAAGAACCAGACCGCACTTGGTTTGCAGTTGGTGCCTACAATATGGGTTTACAGCATATTAAATTTGCGTATAAAAAAGCCCAGCGAGAAGGTTTGCAAGACCCTCAAAAATGGGACACGGTCAGTCAATTATTGCCTCAGCTCTACGGCAAACCTTCGTCAAATGGAAAGCAAGCGCAAACCTACGTTGAGCGTGTAAGGATATTTACCGATATATTGCGTTTTTATGACCTGCACCAACGTGATCAAATGATTTTGGCGCCGTTAGAACCACAAGAGTTGGAAGAACTGGAATCAGCGGCAGAATCCTAAGGCGATAGAACACTAACGTCTAGCTGGTTTGCTAAAAAGGGTTTGGCTTTTGGGTATTTGTGAAGACTCTTTCGAGCGTTCAACCGCAGGTCGTTTAGAAATAAACGTTAGATATGATTATAAACCGAGCTTTCCAGAAGTGAAGCAAGATCCAAACACCTACCCAACTTCAACATCCAGAAAGCCCAAGTTTATAACCAACCTACAGGCCAAATGATACGCCGGTAGGTATGCCTATTCTAGCTACTAAGGTATTGATTTTGCTCAGACTTTGGTCGTGAAATAAGAAGTGATATTTCAGACAAAGGTAGGATTAGGCAGAGTTTGTATTAGAATTAATATGAGCTGGCGAATGAAAAACCAATAGAACAAGGGAAGCCGTGATTCGGGGTAAGTTGTAAGGGAGGCGTGTTGTTAACAGGAGTTAAGTTTGTAATACCTTTTAGGGTTGTAGCAAATAGGGTTGTAGTAAATAGGGTTGTAGCAAAGAATTATTACAAAAAAATGGGCGCATCCTGCGCCCCATATAAATGTGTGAAACTAAGTTTTTATAAAGGTTGATCCCTGGTCACCCTAATAAATCTTAATAACGATTCACAAATTTAACGTTAATTATATACCAAGCTCAATCAGGGTTAAGACGCAACCCGACCCAACCCAAATAAACTGATCTCCTGAGAGCTAATTAGATATATAAAGTCCTATAAATTTACTCATGCCTGCATTTTAACGATGTCGTTCGTGCATGTCCTGCACACCCGTTGATTAACGTCGCCAATTTACAGTATTTAACTTCAAATTCAGTCTATGAACTTTTGCTGACATTACGTTTCAAACCCTAGCTTCGTATGTCTAAATCCATTACTACTTGACCGTGCGAGCATTTTACTCTGGGCTAGATGCTTATCCTAGCGACTAAGGTACCAATTTGATCAGACCTTAGTCTGAAATTCGACCTAAAAACTTATAAAAACCTTTAATTATTAGATACTTATCCAGTAATTGTCTTTTGTCTAGCAGGTAACTTACCGACGTGCTTTGAAAAAGGATTTTAGCAGTGTTGAGCTGGCATCAGAATACAAACCAAATTCCGTTTCGCATTGATGATTCAATTGTTTGTTTTGCAGCACATTAAGAATCGATCCGGCGGCACCTGAGCGAGGTTCCTTAGCGGCGATAACAACCCGTTCAATCCGCGCATGGACAATAGCGCCTGCGCACATTGCACAGGGCTCCAAGGTGACATACATGGTGGCTCCGGGTAAGCGATAATTTTCGGCGTGCAAACAGGCTTGTCGAATTGCTTGAATTTCGGCATGTGCGGATGCATCGTGTGTGGTAATTGGCGCGTTAAAGCCTTCACCAATTATTTCGCGATTCTTGACGATAACGGCCCCTACCGGTACTTCGCCGTTACCTCGTGCCTGTTCAGCTAATCGTAGGGCGTAGCGCATCCATTGTTCATCGTCTGATTCGGTCACAAGCTTGACACTCGACGTTCAATCCCAGCCCGTTGTAGCATTCTTGCTGAAATCTCTTCCACTGAGAGTTGCGTAGTATCGATATAAGGAATTCTATATTGACGATACAGAGCTTCGGCTTGGCGTATTTCGTCCACACAGGTGCGTAAACTGGCGTAATTACTATTGGGTTTTCGCTCATTGCGAATTTCAGCTAGGCGCGCTGGGCGAATAGTTAAACCAAATAGTTTCTTTTGATGCTCGATAAGGGCAGTAGGTAGCTTTGCTGATTCGAGGTCGTCGGGAATGAGTGGATAATTGGCTGCTTTTACACCGTATTGCATACCTAAATAAACACTGGAGGGTGTTTTGCCAGTGCGCGATACCCCAATGAGCAGAATATCGGCATCGGCGTAGCGGTGTAGGTGCATTCCATCGTCATTAGCCAGAGCAAAATGAACCGCGTCGATGCGTGCCATGTAGTTACTGTCCACGACACGACTGTCCTCCTTAAAGATTGCTGGATGCCCAACATTGTGAGCTGATTTAACACCGAGTTCACTTTCTAACGGTGATAAAAATGTAGAAAAAATATCAATATAAAAGCAATCAGTGGTTTTGATAATATCGCTAACATCTGAATTTAAAATGGTATCGATAACGATCGGGCGGTGGGAACTAGTCTGTACTTCATTATTGATTTCGGCGGCTATGGCGATTGCCTTTTCCGGCTTATCAACGAATGGTTTAGTGACGCTTTCGAACTGAATTTGTGGAAACTGAACTAACAGGCTGCGGCCGAGATTTTCAGCGGTCATGCCAGTACTATCAGACAGGAAAAAAACTTTTCTTTTCATGAGTAAATTGAGTAATCGGGTAGGTTGGTGGTCGCTTGATTAATCAGTGAATAATGGGTGCCAAGCAGTTTTCACAAAAAATGATGGTATCAAATGCAATCTTCTTAGTGTGCATGATAAACTCTGCTGCCACGAAAAACTTAGTCTCCGAAGAAGAGGAATATCTTGTGACTAACTACACTATTGAATTCGAACAGCTTACCATAAACGATGTTGAAAAAGTCGGGGGTAAAAATGCATCTCTCGGTGAAATGATTGGCAATCTTAGTTCGCTTGGCGTCTCTGTGCCTAATGGATTTGCAACAACCGCAGAAGCCTACCGAGAATTTTTGGCCACGGATGGTTTGGATAAAAAAATTAATGATCGGCTTGATGCTTTAGATGTCAATAACATCAGCGAACTAACATCTGCCGGCGCAGATATTCGTCGTTGGATTATTGAAACGCCTTTCCAAGCCGACTTTGATGCAGCTATAGAAGCGGCCTTCACAGCTATGCAAGGCGGTAATTCTGGATTGAAGGTAGCGGTGCGTTCGTCGGCTACCGCTGAAGATTTGCCTGATGCGTCGTTCGCGGGTCAACAAGAAACGTTTTTGAATATAGAAGGCTTAGAGGCAGTCAAGCATGCAGTGCATGAAGTCTTCGCGTCACTATTCAATGATCGGGCTATATCGTATCGTGTTCATCAAGGGTATGCCCATGAGAACGTAGCCTTGTCTGCAGGTATTCAAAGAATGGTGCGCAGTGAAACTGGCGCCGCAGGCGTCATGTTTACGCTGGATACTGAATCGGGTTTTAATGATGTCGTGTTCGTCACTTCATCTTACGGCTTAGGCGAAACGGTAGTACAAGGCTCGGTGAATCCAGATGAGTTTTATGTGCACAAGTCTACGCTTATCGCTGGCAAACCGGCGGTGGTTCGCCGTAACATGGGGAGTAAGTTAATTAAGATGATTTACTCCAACACTACTACTGCCGGTAAGTCGGTTGATACGGTAGATGTTGATGCCGCTGAGCGAAAACAGTTCTCTATTTCTGATGCTGATGTTGAAGAGTTAGCAAAGCAGGCTTTGATTATTGAAGAACACTACGGCCGCCCCATGGATATTGAATGGGCTAAGGACGGTGATGATAAAAAATTGTATATCGTACAAGCCAGACCTGAGACCGTTGCGAGTCAAGCCGATGCAAATGTGCGTATCAGCTACGATTTAAAACAGCGCAGCGACGTTTTGGTCGAAGGGCGCTCCATTGGCCAGCGAATTGCTGCAGGCAAGGTTCGAAAAGTACTTAGTATTGACGATATGGATATTGTGCAGGACGGCGATATATTAGTAACCGATATGACCGATCCAGATTGGGAGCCGGTCATGAAAAGAGCATCCGCCATCGTAACCAATCGAGGCGGGCGTACCTGTCACGCGGCTATTATCGCTCGGGAGTTAGGAATTGCGGCTATTGTTGGTTGTGGCGACGCGACCGAAAAACTAAATGATGGTGTAGCAGTGACGATTTCCTGTGCCGAAGGTGACGTTGGTTATGTTTACGACGGCGAGTTAGATTACGCGAAGAACGTGACGCAAATTGATGAAATGCCAGAGATTCCGTTTAAAATCATGCAGAATGTCGGGAACCCTGATCGTGCGTTTACGTTCGCTCAATTACCGCATGAAGGTATTGGTTTAGCGCGCTTGGAATTTATTATCAATCGCATGATTGGTGTCCACCCAAAAGCCTTGATTGAATATGATAAGCAATCGGCTGATGTCAAAGCTATTATTGACGAATACAGCGCTGGCTATGCATCGCCAACCGATTTTTTTGTCCAAAAACTCGCTGAAGGAATTGCAACCTTAGGCAGTGCATTTAGCCCAAAACGAGTGATCGTGCGGTTATCCGATTTTAAATCCAACGAGTATGCCCACATGGTAGGCGGCCATGATTATGAGCCGGATGAAGAAAACCCGATGCTGGGTTTTCGAGGAGCCTCGCGCTATATCGCGCCAAGCATGCAAGATTGCTTTGAATTGGAATGTAAGGCGGTTAAGTATGTGCGCGACGAAATGGGTCTCAGCAACGTGGAGATTATGATTCCATTTGTTCGTACTGTTGATGAAGCTGCGCAGGTTATCGAATTGCTGGCCAAAAATGGTTTAAAGCGAGGAGAAAATGATCTAAAAGTTATTATGATGTGTGAATTACCCGCCAATGCATTGCTGGCGGAGCAATTCTTAGAGCACTTCGATGGCTTTTCGATTGGTTCGAATGATATGACGCAATTAACGCTAGGCCTAGATCGAGATTCCGGCATCGTGTCGCATCTATTTGATGAGCGTAATCCGGCCGTTAAGAAAATGCTTTCTATGGCCATTGAAGCCTGCAACAAAGCTGAGAAATATATTGGTATTTGCGGGCAAGGTCCTTCTGACCATCCCGAATTGGCCGAGTGGTTGTTTAAGCAAGGCATCGATTCGGTTTCGCTAAATCCAGATTCTGTCATCGATACTTGGGAAAGACTGGCTAAGCTTAGCTAATGCTTCGCTCCAATTAATGCCTGATTATCACTTAGGTATTAGTTCGCTTAAAACCCGCGCGAATTTGTTCGGCAACTCGTTCAAGTTCCTCGGGGTTTGCCATTTCATTTGCATGGCCCGTCGCTTTAGCAAAGTGTCCGGGTAAGATATGAAAGTGTATGTGTGGCACCGTTTGTCCTGCGGCGCTCCCATTAAGCTGAAACAAGGTAATTCCGTCGGCTTTTAAACCTTTTTGAACCGCTTGCGCCACATGTTTTACCTTTGTTATTAGATCGCTGGCCGCGTCGTCAGATAAATCAAATAAAGTCTCCGCAGGTTCTTTAGGTATGACTAAAGTATGACCAGGCATTTGCGGCATAATATCCATAAAAGCTAAAGTCTGGTCGTCCTCATAAACGGTGATATTTGGAATTTCGCCGCGTAAAATTTTTGCAAAAATATTATCTTGGTCGTAGCTCATTTTCTTTTTCTATAGAGTACTTAACGGTATCGAATTTAATGGCGCACTAATCAAAGCCGATGCGGCTTTGGTTTCAATCATAACCGAAAAAGATCATAATGCGCGCTTACTCGCTTATTATATTTTAGTTCTAATGACTCAATCTCAACAACATCGTTCCTTGCGCGACGCATTTGGTCAATTTGCCACTGGCGTTACTGTAGTCACAACTGTAAGTGCTGCGGGAGATCCAATTGGAATTACCGTAAATAGTTTTTCATCGGTTTCGCTGGAGCCAGCGTTGGTTTCTTGGTCATTAGACACTAGTGCACGGCGCTATAAAGAGTTTTCTAAAGCTGAATACTTTAGCGTTAGCGTGCTCACCGAGAACCAAGAACAGATATCTAACTTGTTTGCTGAGCGTAGCTGGGACGACTCGGTTTTTGAAGATGTTAAATGGTCAAAGGGCCTCAATAATGTTCCAAAAATACCGGGTGTATCAGCACGCTTTCATTGTAAAACCGCCAATTTGTATGAAGGCGGAGATCATTTAATTATCGTTGCGGAGGTGCTTGAATACGAATGTGACGCGCAAGCGCCATTAATTTTTTGCCAAGGTCGATATGGTCGCTTAGCCTAGCTGGATTGTATACCGTTTTCTATTGATGGCTTTTTAGATGCTTATAAAAAAGTTTAGCTGGCCACAGAAAACGCGCAGGCAGTTTATTAAACCAGCTCTGGCGGTTATAACGGACGCTCTGGCAGTTGAACAATTGGATACAATTTAATGAGCGAAAGTAAACAAAACCAAGACCAAGCCCTTAGCGTTCAACAAGGTCACCCTCTGCATGGTGTTGGTTTAGAAGCGATGCTAGGTGAGTTAGTACGCCAATATGGTTGGCCGGTATTGGCCGAACAAATCCCGATTAAGTGTTTTCAAAATTACCCTACCTTTGTTTCTTGTAAAAAGTTTCTCAAGAACACCGTTTGGGCAAGAGAGCGTCTTGAGGCTTTCTATTTATATAAATATAAAAGTTTACCCAGGCCTAGTGATGAGCAACATGCTCTTCCGCCGCGAGAACGTAAAGTGAATGTTAAGGAGCTTGGTGAACCAACCAAGATCGTTTTAGGGGAAAATGAATTTTTCGACGACCCTGCTTCCGGACCGGTTTTGCCATCTCGAAAATCAGTGCAGGCTACTCAAGCGCATAGCGCCAAAGATAGTGCAAAAGAGGCTTCTAGCGGCCCTAGAGCTAAAGTCGATCCTTGGGCAAAATGGAAATAGATCTGAACAATTGAAGTGCATTTTTTGGACTGATTGTGCCGACATTTTATTGCACAAAATTGGATAAACTCTATTTTGTTTTGAATCAAGTATCCGAAATGTGGATTCTACGAGGTGAAAAATGCACGAAAAGCGTAAAGACTTAAAGAACGTCAAGCAAAAGGTTATCATCACCAATATTGTGAGCGCTTTATCCGAGACTCACCCATCCTTTTATTATCTTTCTACCATCGAGATAGCGGCAGAGATTAAACGTTATATTCAAGATTCAGGGGAACTCTCACTTACAGATTACGAGCTGGTAAAAAGCCTTGATCGTCGTGATATTCAAATATTGCTCAGTCTGCACTAAGTAGGCCGTTGCATTGTTTATTTAGATAACATTTCTGTAGTGCATTTTTGCAGTACCGCTTGAATTTTTTCGGAAAATTCCAGTTCGGTGAGTGCTTCTGATTCAGAAGGTTCACTTCTGTCGAGGTTGTCAGTTAGAGAGCCGGTTAGCGGGTCGGTCAGAGGGTTGGCAGTTGTGAGCTTTTCAATTGATGCTTTGGAGGAGAGTGCGGCATGTTCATTTTCTCGCGAAGTCTTTAGATGTTCTTCGAGCTCACTGATCCTTGCTTCTGCTTTGAAGAGAGCCTGTTTTAATCTAGATAATTTTTTTAGCGCAATCAGCTTTTGTTTATCCGTAATACAAGCTTCATTTCGATACATCGATAACATTAAATCACAGTATTTATCCGTAAAGTAATTGAGTTGAGTAGATAGTCTTTGAATCTTCTCAGTTTTAACGTGCGAGGTGTCAGTATACAAACGGTTTTCGTTTTCGCGGATCTGCTTGCTAAGGTATGTCAACATCGTGTTTGGTCCTGTGGTTGGAACAAAAATTTAAAAACAAAATTTAAAAACAACGATCTAAAAACAACTAGCCAAAACTAAATTTTTGGTGGAAGCGTTAATGTAACCGATTTTCTCCCGGCTATAGGTGCATCAACACAAGGTGTCACATAAAGTTACAACATTGAACTTTATGTCGTGTGAGGTGGCGAAAAGTGAAAACCCAGGCGCATCAAAATTTGGAAATTTGTAGGCAATAAAAAAGCCCGAACTAACGGGCTTTTTTATTGCTGAAGAAGGAAAATCGAACTAGCGTTACTACGCAATTGATAGTTTTAGAGACTAAAATTTTCCATTTACTGAGAACAACGCATTAATTGGCGCACCGACCGTCACATTATTATCAGTGTGCGCATTGGGAAAATACTCTGTATCCGTCAAATTCTCGATATTAACTTGCAGGCGAAGTTTGTCGGATAGATCGTAATAGGCCGACGCATCAAGCCGAGTATAACTTGGTAGTAATGCCCTTGGCGCGCTACCGTTGCCCGATGTGCTATTTGAGGTAAAGCTTTCATCTTGAAAAGTAGCTCCTAAGCCAAGCCCAATTCGTGAATTAACTTGAAACATATTCCAGATCGAAAATGTATTTTCGGGCAGTTCGCGAGGAGTGATGCCGTTAAGCGAATCGTTTTGAGAAGCAATTTCTCCCTCTAAGAAACTGTAGTTTGCTGCGACCGACCAATGATCCGTAATTTGCGCATTTACCTGTAATTCAAAACCGCTAATATCGGACTCAAGAACTATTAGGGTAGTGCCTGATGGGTCATCGCCTGAAATTTCAGGTGTGGTCTGTTCGTTTTTAAATAACGCTGCTGTAATACTTAAGTTGGAATTGGCATCCCATTTGATACCGATTTCAGAGTTTTGGAAGCTGTTTGGGTCAAGAAGGTCGTTAGAGCCACTGATATCCGCGAACTGTTCACCGCTACGAGGTAGAAATGATTCGCTGTAGCTAGCATAAAGAGAAATGTTCTCTTTAGGTTTATAGATGATGCCTGCTCTGGGAGAAACTTCTTCATCAAGATTGCTGAGAGGTTCGTTGACTTCATTATCTAAGACATCGATATCAAAGCGGTCATAGCGCAGACCTAAAACAATATCGAGTTGATCCGAGATCGCGATTTGATCTTGCACGTAAAATGAGGTTACCTGAATATCACTTTCGGTATCGTCGTTTAAGTCTGAAAACGTGTTTGTAGTCTGAGTTCCATCAGCTAAAGTCGCAATGCCGTTATTGAAGTTTATGGTGTCTGCGACTGAAAATGTTTCAACATCATCGCCATTTGACGCGAATAGAGAATTGAAACGAAACTGATCTGATGATGTATCAATATATTCACCACCAAAAACAACGGTGTGACCGATATTGCCAGTAGTAAATTCCGACACCAGATTTGCTGAAAGAATTAGATTTTGGCGGTCAGTCTCATCAATATAGCCATCAATATCAACGGTATTTTCTTGTGCATCGAAACCAACAGGGAAGAAGTTTTGATAGACTTTGTCGTAGTCACCATAAAAGGCACTGAAGTTACCCTTTAGGTTAGAGGTGAAATCATGTTGAAGGGCGGCGCGAAATAAATTAGCGTCAAGCGCTGTTTCACTGCGTTCAGGATCAGTGAAGGTGATATCTACTAGTGCAGATACCGGGAGTCCATCAGGGCCGGTCGGAATACCTCTGTCAATAAAACGTTCATGATTGGCATACTCATAGGATAGATCGAGCGTCGTTTTTGAGCTTAACTCGAATCTGGCGGTTGGATTAAATCCAACACGCTCACCATCATAGAAGTCTCGATGATTATTTAATTCGTCGAAGTGCGCGTTGATACGAAAAGACGATGTATCGCTGGTAGAGAAATTACTATCAATTTCTACGGTGGCGCCGCCGAAAGTGTTGCCCGACGCTTTGAAACTAGTAAACTGCTGCCCAACTTGGGCTTTTTTAGTTGCTCGGTTGAAAATGCCACCCGTGCCGCCGCGGCCAAACAGCAGTGCATTTGGCCCGCGTAAGATTTCAACTTGCTCAACATTGAACAGCCCACGAAAATACTGAACATCATCACGGCTTCCATCAATAAAAAAATCAGCGGTAGAGCGAACCCCCCGAAATACCACTGCGTCACGGTGTCCTTCTCCTTGAGAAGTGTTAACACCTGGAGCGTAATCAATGATATCGCCAACACTGTCGATACCGCGTGCTTTGATATGCTCGGCCGTGACAATCGATAAGCTTTGGGGAACATCAATAATCGGAGTAGGGGTTTTAATTGAGTTTAGCTTATCTACTGATAGATGCTTACCTTTGACAACAATCTCTTCTAGTTCACCTTTTTGAGCAAAAGACTCAGTGGCTATTAATGTGGATGAGAGCAAGACAAGTGCTAGTTTGGTTTTCTGGAACTGCATAATTCTTCCTAATTACAAATTTATGCGCACTTTATAACAAAGGCGCAAATGAGAATCAATCCTATTTGCGAATTATTTGTATTTGCATCCAAGTTTGGATGTTGAAGTGTATAAAATACTCAGGCACAAAAAAGCCCGAATTAACGGGCTTTGTGTTTAGCTGATGGTACCGAGGGTCGGAATCGAACCGACACTCCCGAAGGAACCGGATTTTGAATCCGGCGCGTCTACCAATTCCGCCACCCCGGCGACTCATCAGCGTGGCGGGATTATATATGTCGCTTTAGGGTGTTATCAACGAGTTTTTGTTATTTGTGATGGCTCGACTTTGAAGGTATGACGCGTAATAAAGGAGAGAGATCAAAAGTCGATCTAACACTCTCATAAGACCTAGATGTAACAACGCAAGTTTGTAGAAAAGAGTAAGTCTGTAGAGACCGATGTAAAGCTTGTAGAGAAAAGCTGTAGGCAGCGCCGTTCTCTTGCGTACCACAAAGGGCACCTAGTCCATGCAACCACGACGTACCGGCGTAAAGTCTGCAGAGAGGTGTAAAGTCTGTAGAGATCTGTAGAGAAAAGCTGCAGGCAAAAAAATACCGCTCTGGTGAGCGGTATTTCAATTAACAAAAAGAAGAGAGAGTTATGAAAATAAATACTTATTTACGTTTCATGCATACATA
>CAZJWW010000084.1:0-12633 GCA_964549895.1 uncultured Gammaproteobacteria bacterium | reverse complement strand
TAATTGTTGTTCGACTAAATTCACCCAATATTGGCAACCGGTGTCTAGAATTTCGTCATTAAAATCATAATGGGGGTTATGCAACATGCAACCCCCTTCGCTGTCTTCACCGTTGCCAATAAAAACGTAACAACCATCTTGCTGCTTAAGCATACTGGCAAAATCTTCAGAAATCGTGAGCGGTTCACAGTTGGAATTGGTGTTGGCCTCGCCTACTGTAGCGACAGCGGCCGCGGCTGCGTGCTTGGTCTCACGTTCAGCGTTGATGGTCGCTGGGAAGGGACGTGAATACTCGCACTCAGACTCAGCGCCATGCGCATCGCATATGCCCTTCACCAAACGTTGCATGGAGTTTTCGATTAATTGACTCACAGCATCATCAAAATTACGACAGTCACCTTTAAGTGTAATAGTGCTGGGAATAACGTTTACCGTTCCATCTGTTTCAATTTCAGTTATTGATACTACGGCTCTCTGACTTGGGTCGATATTTCTCGAGACAATGGTTTGCAAGCCAAGAATAACTTCCGCACTAATAGGAACTGGATCAACATGATGGTGTGGTTGCGAAGCGTGGCCGCCGCGACCCTTGATGGTTATTTTAAAATTATCTTCGCCGGCCATCACCGCGCCGCTATTCATTGCCAGCTGACCGGCCGCCATGCCCGGCATATTATGCATGCCGTAGATGGCCTGCATGGGGAATCGCTCAAACAATCCATCGTCGATCATCGCTTGTGCACCCAAGCCGTGTTCCTCGTTGGGCTGAAAAACAAAATAAACCGTGCCATCGAACTCACCATTGCTGGCGAGATGACGCGCCGCGCCCAGTAACATAGCTATATGGCCGTCGTGCCCACAAGCGTGCATATGACCGTCTACTACTGACTTATGCTCGAAGGTATTCTGCTCATAAACTAGTAAGGCATCCATATCTGCGCGTAGACCAATGGCGCGCTTGGCACTACCTTTGCTTAATACCCCTACCACGCCTGTTTTGCCCACTTGTTGATGAACTTCGAGCCCAAAGTCCTGCAACAAATCGGCGACAAATTGCGCCGTATCTTGCACTTCAAAGCCGATTTCAGGGTGTCGATGCAATAGGCGCCGCCATGTTTGCATAGGTGCCTGTATGAGATCGGCGGATAAGGCTAAAGCCATATTATTAGTAAAAGGAGTGCGTTGGGTTCATGGGTTAAGTATGCCTCAAGCTAATAACAGGCGCGACCCTATAAGTGGTTTCAAGCCAGTTGTGGTCGCGACAAAGGTCTAATTGGCGCCGAGTGCAGGTATAATTCTTGCCATGCTTGAAAAACAATCAGCAACTGATGCGTCAAAATCACCCAATAAACGGTGGTATATGCTCGCACTATTAGCGCTGGCGGGCGCCACAATTTATACCTTCCCGTTCCTGCGTTACTCCTACTACGAGCCTCTCAAAGACGCCTTAGGCTTGACCCATACACAAATGGGCGTGCTACAAAGCTTGAATGGAATTTTATCAACCCTTGGCTATATACCTGGTGGTTGGTTAGCTGATCGCTATCCGGCCCGCTATTTATTGTCAATTTCTTTGATCAGCACTGGTTTGAGTGGTTTCTACTTTGCGATATTTCCATCGTATATCGGTGCCATGTTTCTATACGGCTTTTGGGGTATCAGCACGCTAGTCATATTTTGGGCACCGTTAATTAAAGCCACCCGCGAACTCGGCAACAAAGAAGAACAAGGCAAGTTATTTGGCTTACTGGAGGGCGGCCGCGGTATCTGGGCACTATTGATCGGAGCACTTACTCTCATCGTTTTCGCGCGTATGGGAGAAAGCCAACAAGGTTTAATGTGGGTGATTGTCATTTCCGCGGTAATTACTATTGTCGCTGGCGTGGCTATCTGGTTCTTACTGGAAGATTCTCCAGTACAACCACAGTCTGGCGCAGCGTTGGAGAGCATTATTCTGGCAGCTAAAATGCCTTGCACGTGGATAATTTCAATCATCATATTTTGTGGCTATAGCCTATTTGCTGGTCAAAGCTATATAACGCCCTATATGACTGAAGTGCTCGGCACCAGTCTTACTTTGGGTGCCTTAATGGGGTTGGTTCGCACCTATGGATTGCAAACATTAGGTGGGCTTAGCGCTGCTTTTCTATCAACAAGAATCGGCTCACCGAATCGAGTAATTATTTACTGTTTTATCGTAACTAGTTTTTGTATGTCAGGATTTTTGCTGATTCCATCGAGCCCATCAATGTTAACCCTGGTCACCATCAATATGCTGATTATGGGTTATGCGGTTTACATGATACGCGGCAACTACTATGCGCTGGTAGGAGAGTCTGACATGCCTCTAAACATTACCGGCGCTATTGTTGGGCTAAGTTCATTTATCGGCTTTTTACCCGAGGCTTTTATTTATCCTTTAATTGGTTATTGGCTCGACTCTTATCCTGGCAAAACCGGTTACCAAATTACCTTTGCTTATTTACTGACGATTAGCATTGTCGGTTTAGTAACGTCGCTTTATCTTTATCGTTATAACCGTCGCACCAAGCCTGTCTAATGCCTAACCCCTAATGACTAATCCCTAGTGAATAAGATCCTCACCACAATTCAAGTGGAACAATTCCGCGAACAAGGGTTTGTCGATTGCGTGGATGTGATGTCTGAGGATGAAGCAAACAACTATTTACGCAAGCTTGAACATGCTGAGCGAGAACACAGTGAACATATTAATGCGGAAAAGCGCAACAACGCGCATCTGTGTTTTACGTTTTTGGACGAACTTGCATTCCACCCTCGTATTGTCGGCGCCGTTGAAGATTTACTGGGCCCCGACCTTTCCTTATGGGCTTCAGTGCTATTCATTAAGGAACCCAGTTCACCTCACTATGTCAGCTGGCATCAGGATGCCACTTACATGGGCATGAGTAACCATGATTTCGTAACCCCTTGGTTAGCATTGTCACCCAGTAATAAAAACACAGGCTGCATGAGCATGATTCCAGGTAGTCACAAGACTCATATACGCGCGCACACCGACACTTTTTCTGAAGACAACATTCTTACTCGTGGTCAACAAGTAGAAAACGTTGACGAGGCTACCGCCGTTGACCTGATTTTACGGCCCGGCCAAATGTCGCTGCATCACGGCGAAGTTATTCACGGCTCAAAGCCAAATCGCAGCGAGTCGCGCCGAGTTGGCTTTGCCTTACAGTCTTATATGCGCCCAGATGTTATGCAGCAAATAGGCGACAATTACTGGTTAAATATTCAAGGCAATAACGACCGCGGCCAAAACAGTATTTCATTATCGCGGCCTACCGCGGATGCAACGCTAGACAATATAAAAATGCGTAATATTGTGGATCAAAATCTGGCTGACATTCTGTACCATGGTGCGCAGAAAAGAAGGTCATACTAAAGCGGCTAGGCATTAAGAAAATAAGTATGAGGATATCGATGAAACTGTTTATTAAACGCTACGTAGTCACATTTTTTTTGTTGTTCCTTAGCGCTTGTTCAGACAATACCCCGTCGGTGAACGTGTCGTTCAAACACATCGACTCAAGCACCATTGTTATTCAAAATGTAGCGGTATTTAATAGCCGAAACTTGCAAATACTGCCCAATATGGATGTGGTAGTTCAAGGCACCAAAATTGCGTCAGTTTCAGTACACAACCCGCTCACCAAACGCCCTAATGCGCACTTTATTGATGGTAGCGGCGCCACCTTAGTACCAGGGCTGATTGACATGCATGGCCATGTGGCGATCACTACCGGACCAAGCTGGGAATTCAGCCTACCTAAACCTAACGCGAACCTAGCCGCCTATGCCTACGCAGGCATAACGACCATTTTTGACCCGTTGGACAGTTCCGGTGAAGCTTTTAGCCGACGCGCTAAAGTCGCTAGGGGCGAACTTATTGGCCCACAAATTTTCACCACTGGCAGCATGTTAACGAGTAATAACGGGCACCCTCGCTCTTTAGTTAATGAATTGGCACCATGGTGGATTCGTTGGTATCTGATAGATAAAATCGCGACCGCGGTTAACAATAAAGAGGATGCCATAAACGCAGTCAATGAACGCGCCGACGCGGATGCTGATGCAATCAAAATAGCGGTGGACTTAATTCCGCTTAATGGTGAACAACTTTCGGTTGAGTTAGTCAGCGCGATTGTTTCGCATGCAAAGCAAAGAGGTCTGCGCACCGTGGCACACATAGGGACAACCCAAGATGCGATTAACGCCGCTGAAGCTGGCGTAGCACTTTGGGTACACGGTGTCTACAAAGAACGAATTCCCGAAAATCAAATACAAAAATTGGTGAGCTATGGTATCCCTATGGTGACTACTAGCGAAGTCTTTGACCGCTATGGCCGCTCCGACGTGGGCCCTATCAATCCAACCCAACTTGAAATTGAAACGGTGACAAAAACGGTATTAGATTCTTTTTACCCTATTCCTGAGGATTTTGACCCAGGCCCGCTTGAGAGTTGGGTAGAGTTAATGAAAGATACCAGCGGAGTTAGAATAGACAATGTTCGCCGTTTACATCAAGCTGGCCTAACTATTTTAGCAGGCAGCGATGCGCAATCAGGTGTGTTTCCTGGTGCTAGCCTGCATCGAGAATTGGTCACTTTGGTTAATGCAGGCTTAACACCAGCGCAAGCCATTCGCGCTGCGACCTACGACTCTGCACGTTATCTCACTATCAGTGACGACCCCTACATTGGGCTAATTGAAGCTGGCAAGCAGGCTGATTTATTGCTGGTTAACGGCGATCCTAGCGAAAATATTAACGCCCTTGCTGATATTCGAGAAGTAATGCTCGACGGACGGCTATTACAACGCGCAGCGGTAGAAAATTAAAACCAATTTATCCAAGCCGTACTTTACCCGGCCCAACGCCCATAACGCGTTTAAAGGCTTTGGAAAATGACGCTTCGCTTTCATAGCCAGTGCGCTGTGCGGCATCAAATGTGCTAGCGCCCTCGTCGGCAAGCCATCGATACGCCTGGGCCATGCGCCATTGCACCAAGTATTCGTTAGGTGTGTAACCTACTAATTCGCGAAACAAAGATACAAAACTGGTACGTGACATGCCTGCTGCGCCCGCTAAGGTATCTAAACTTAATTTACGATCAAGCTGCTCATGCATCATACTCATTGCAACATTTAATTTAGGATGCACCAAAGCGGCAAATACTCCTGTGTGTTCAGACAAATGCTCTCGAACCAAGGTATAAAACAAACAATCCGCCAACCTGTTCAATATAAAGCTATTACTTTTCTCAACATCACGCGCTTCTTGCAGTATTAAGGCGAGAATATCTTTAGTAGACCCTACCTCATCAGCTCTAACAATAATTAGGTCTGGCAGATGCTCAACTAATCGATGAAAAATTGGGTTTTGATGACTAAAATTACCACATACTAAGCCGGTGGCATTCTCATCCAACGTTTCGGTCATCGACGTAGATTCAACTTTATTGATCTGTTCAGGATGAGGGCACTCATCATTACTTACAGCATGGGGAGAGTCAGTAGGCATGATAACGGCATCACCTTGGCTCAGCAGAATACTTTCCTCGCCTACGCATATATAGCAATGACCCACCGTCACTATGTGGAAATTCATGCGCTCACTACCGGTTGTATCCACGGCCCATGCTCCGCAATACTGACCGTTGTGAAACACGTTCGCCTCAACTTTCAATGTTGCTAATAAATCATCGAGTCCTTTCATAAGCGATTTGATATATTAATTAGTGAAATGGGCATGAGCAAAGCATAATTTATCACTATTGCGGGCACATCGGGAATTATTACGGGAAAAATAAGGGCAATAACATATCGTAAGGACTTTAAGATACTCAATATTCTATGAGAGAGTTTTTTATAGAACGTTTGAAGTACTAAATCTTCTTTGCTGAAAATGTTGCGCCTGTTCCCGTACCCAACTACGGTTTTTTAAATAGTTTTCATGTTTTTCTGTAATTCGGCAAACCACTCCACTTGCCTATCCAGACGATCCGATTTTAGTTTATTTAAATGAGTAGGATTTTGATGCTCAGACCAAGGCATGCTGAGATCGACCCATTTATAAACTAACTTTTTATGTGGCTCAACTGAGACCATCATTATTTTTGCGACGGGTTTTTGCGACACTAAGTTTTCATAGCCCAAGCCTTCACCAACAGTAATTTGCCGTAAACCTTCATAGTCGAGCTCAGCACTGTGGTGAACATGACCAGTTAAGACAGTACCAATACCAAGTTTATGGCTTTGTCTTACTAACCAATCAACTTCTCCTATGCCATGTATTTCATGATCATCATCGAGAGTTGGATCTTTAAGGGGGCGGTGAGTAAATATTATTTGTTCGCCATCAAATGGCTCTGCATTCGCTAAAGAAGCAAATAATGCGCCTCGGTAGCCTGAATTAGCTGGCCAAAAATCAACGGCTGTGTCGACATTGATAAATCGAATGCCCGCTAATTCGAAGGCGTGATTCATAGGCCCAATCTGCGAAATGAATTTGTCGTATATCAATCCATTGTTATGAAAGTCGTGATTTCCGATGGTTACGTAACAAGGTAGCTTAGCCGTATTGAATTTTTCAATGGCCATATCATATTCACCTTCGGAATAATTAAAATCACCGAGATGCAGTAAAAACTGCGCTCCTAATTCGTGCGCCCGTTTAAGTGTCCAATCGAGTTCTGAGCCGCCACCAGTATCGCCCATCACGGCAAATTCGAAGCCGTCTGCAACTGGAAGAGACCACTTAAGAGTAGCACCTTGATTTGCCGCTTTGATATGTACTGTGCGAGCCGTGCCATAAACTTCCTCATCGATTTCAGCTGACAATTTTCCATCTATCTTGAGCACAGAATTACTTGCGACATTAAGAATCGTGACAGAGGTCGAACCGTCTAGTCTTTTAATGAATATGGAAGGTTCAGGCGCGATTGCTCTTATTGTTTGACTGTCTATAGCAATACCGTCTTGAAGATCAAGCTCTAGTTGATCAGACGATAATATTGGTGCACGTTCTCTTACTCTGCGCTCAAACGATAACGGAGGGTAACGAAGCCCCCGCTGATGTGAGTATATCCCTAGAGTGGAAATTAGTGCGCCGCTTATCAATAGCCGTCTTCGAGTGACCATCTTAGTACTATCCTCTTAATATAAAACCTAGATTAAACCTATAGCGGCTGGCGTTCTAGATGAACTGAATATAATGTATTATAGGCCAGTGTTTTGTAATCGTACTACACTCAAGGCAATCTAAGAAAGAATCATAAGTAAATTTATAGCTAGAACCAACAATGTTAAGAATTAATTTAGATCAAAGTGCATATAATCTTGCGCATAGTGAATTGGTACGGGGATTAGATTCATCTATTAGCAGTACTATTTTGAAAAATTTTTCTTCAACGTCGCTTGAAGAGCTGGATCAAAATTCGATGGATAATCGAGTGGATTCGAAGTTTGTTCTCCCCAAAACGATACTGGGGGATATATTGGAGCATCTAGGTAACAACTATTCGATTCTAACTATTAATAATGAAAATGTATTTACCTATGAGAACACCTACTTCGATACACCCGATAGGTTTTTTTACCATTCTCATCATAATCGCAAATTAAATCGTCAAAAACTTAGGTTGCGTCGCTACAAAGAATCGAATTTTTGTGTGCTTGAGACAAAATTAAAAACAAATAAATCAAGAACCATCAAACAACGTATTCCTGTAAACGAAAACAACCAGCAAGACATTATTAGTTTTATCAATAAACAGATTCATTCCACAACGAATAGTTTTTCACCAAAATTATTTAATAACTATCGTCGAATGACATTCATGCATCTGCAAAAAAATGAAAAAATTACCATTGATTTTGATCTTGGCTTTGAAAACCCTGATAGCGGTCTGAGATATCACATTGATGATTATTTTATTGTTGAAGTAAAAGCAAAAGAAAAAGCTCATCGCTCTGAATTCTCTCTATATTGCAAAGAAAATGGCATACGAGAAAATAGATTTAGTAAATATTGTATGGGATCCTGTTTGACCCATAATAATGAGTTCAAAAAAAATAATTTTAAGAAAAAACTTAGTTTCTTTAGATAAAAGAAAGGAAATAACATGTCTGAACTAATGATGGAATTAGATTTTCTTCCACGCTTTATTGTTAATACAATTTTTATGATTGTGTTAGTGAGAGGATGTTACTTTCGACATTCAAAAAACCGACGGTTTGCGGCATCATTCATACTTTTCGGCACTAGTGTGTTCATGGTGACTGGACTCTTGCACTCAGCCGAAATCTCAATGGGCTTTGCTTTCGGGCTGTTCGCGGTTTTTTCAATGCTACGTTATCGAACAGAGTCGATAACCATCAAGGAAATGACCTATCTATTTTTGGTAATTTCAATTGCTCTCTTAACCGCTGTCGGCCCGATTAGTTTATTAGGAATTTGTATAATCAATACGATTATATGTATCTTCGCTTATATCCTTGAGACGGGTTTTTTACTACCACTCACTGAAGAGCAAGTCATTAGATACGAAAAAATTGAAAATATAAAACCAGAAAGTAGAGCTGATCTAATCGATGACCTAAAACAACGCACTGGTCTTGAGATTAAACATTTGAATATCGAGTCCGTTGATTTCTTAAACGACACTGCGCAGATTCGCATATTCTATAAGGGCTGACCTTCCCAATAGTCACGCTGTATTGATTAGAAATCAGAGAAGAGACCGCGAGATCTGTTAAGTTCTTCTGGAACCATTAGCTCTCGAGACAGAATTGGCTCAACACTGTGCTCATACCTAAACTTTTCTAAATAACTTGGGCCAAGATATTTACCCTGCTCAGGCGCAAAAAGCGAAATGTTATCCAAAGCTGTTGGGGTTGTATAAAGAAGAGGATTTGTGATTCTGGCAATTAGCCAATATTGATCTTCTTCCAGCATGCTTTTTATACAGGCCTGTTTCTTCAATCTTTTTCCTAAAACACCTGCTAATAATGTGAGAAATTTCTTATTAAATTTTTGCACACCCTTCATTGTTTTTAAATCGTAGTTTTCAAGACTATCAAGACGATTTTGACAAAGCTTTTTACAACTCCTTGGATCTTTTCTTAGCTCTGATATGAGTCGAAACACCCCTGGCTTCTTAAGCTGCAACGTCATTAGAGACACAACAGGTGAAAGTGCTTTTAAATTTTCAGGATATTCAAACTCAAAATATTCTTGTGCTTCTTTTTTATTTTCACATACAGCTCGATCCGCATAGAAAACTTTTAACTTTGCAAACTCTTTTTCTTTCATCCAATTATCTGTTTTCATTAACTGCACTCTTACATCCATGCGGGTAGTTTCTTGCTTTTTTGGATTGTAAACAGACTCCATACTAATTCTTTGGGAAAAGCCTTCATCTCTTAAACCTAAGAAAAAGTCTGCAATGGGTTCAACGGTGCCCGCATCTAATCGTTCATTCCATATTCGGCTTAGCTGACGATCGCTGGACTTAATTCGCTGCCCTTGAATAACGATGCGCTCTTTTTTTGGGTGAAGCGTCTGGTTTGAAGATGCTGTTTCGTTGTCGTTATAATCCAACTGCCATTCATTGGCATACTCTTTGATTTCAAAGGTCCCATCTTGGCTGTTCTTTATGCGACACCAAGGCAAAAAACAAAGTCTAGTGTCTCGGATATGGGTTTTGTGCAACAAATTGTAAGTAGCTGAGAATTCTCTAGCCAAATTAAAATCATTTTTTTGCAAAATAGCCTCTAAGGCATTTGCCGCTTTTTCTTTATTTTGCTCTTCAGAAAAATCAAACCTAAAATAGGAATAATTTTTAGTTTCTTTTGTATTTGAATAAATGGCCGCTATGGATAATACGGCAGATAAATCAACGCCTGATCTCAACTCACGTGATCTTCCGTTTGTTTTTACAACTTCCACAAAATTGGGAGATTCTTTATAAGCATAAAATTCATTTGCTCTTAATGTTTGGGAAAAGCCTAGCGGTGTCAGTTCAAAACCAATGTCATCGCTAACGGTTTCGAACTGAAAGCTTCCTACGCCCCATTGAAAAGAAGTCCGACTATAGATGGCTTCACCCGGAGAAAAATCATCTTTTATGCTTTGCAGCTTCCATGGCAAGAGCCGTTTAAAGAAATGGGTCTTTGACGCCTCAGCGACTGTGTCATAGCTGTGAAAATACTTGTACTCGTAAACGTAACTCACACCTAATGGCATACGGCTAGCAGTAAAAAAGCGTCTTGTTGTTGTCACTTCAGGATCCAGCAGTCCTAGAGGTATAGAAATGAGAACCGTGTCTTCAACTAAATAACGTTTTTCAAACTGTGTTTTTTCTTCGTTGATTGAAAAGCGTCTTTGAGATCTGGCTCGAACCCCCAGGCCAAGTTCAAACGTATCACCCGAGAAATTAAGGTCGGTTGCATCCGAAAAATTATCCAGGTCTATAACCTGCCTAATATCATAAAGTGGAAGTTGAATGAGCGTTGCAAAAGCCCCTGATAAAATTTCATTGATGCTTGGGAGATACCCCAGAGGTCTGTTAGATTGTGATTCTCTCTCCAGTGCCGCCAGTAACTTACCCTTTTTAGAAATATAGTCCGGATACATTTCCGACAATGTTTCGTAATTCAAAATTTTATGATCTGTTTGCACTTCGTCTGACAACTCGAAGGCATTAATCATGCTTTCAATTCTTAGTTTTAAATTTGTTTTAAAAAGATCGGCTACTGCCGGTATATGACCAGAATTATCCACTATGTCATTGATTTGTTGATCTGATAGCCGCGCAAGCCTTCTAATCATCCACTTAACATCAGCGGCTGTCGTGTTTTGAAAATGATCGTGCTCAACTCTGTAATGATCCCAGCGCATGCGAACATAATCACCTTTATCCTTAGCCAGCTTGCCTCTAAAGTCTGCAGCGGCACCATGGGTTCGGATCAGGTTAAACCCCATTGATCTTCCTAGGTCATTAAAGTACAACAGAGGCTGCCACGCTTGCCCAGCCCCTTCTGGCTTGTACATATCCAGCCTAAAATTAACGTCTCGAACATCTAACAATCCAATGAGTGCATTCATCGCCAGCCATGCACGCCACTCTCTGCGCTGCCCTAAGTTCATTGAATCAATATTAAATGGCCCCACTTTTCTATAGCGATCTTTTTTATCACCAGGGTAGGACTCTAGGGCCACACCCTTTAACAGAACAGCGTTCTCAGCCTCGAGATACTGTCCATAGGTCAAAAAATTGCCTTGATTGGCACCATGGGCGACTTTCCATTGAGCCACAAATTCCTCAAATGGTGTGCCACAAAGATACATCTTCACTTGAGGGCGATAAACATGTGGAATTGCGGGATAACCAACAGATCGAGCTAGTTGTGTTGCAATGAGCTGATTTTGAGTTTCTTGACCAAGACGAAGGGTTACATTGCCATTATCCAATTTTGTAGAACAAACATTTTTTGTTCCAGCAGGATAAAAATCAGCTTTGATTTTAATTTGCCCTGTGCCCATTCGGTCATAAACCAACATTGCGTCGGCTTGTGGAAAAAAACGTTCGCCGAAAAATTCTTCTGAATTTGGGTCAAAATCTTCAATATTATTATCATTCCAAAACGCGCTACTTGGAGGGTTTAATAAAGAAAGGTCAACGTTTTGTTTGTGCTTTTCTACTAATTGCTCAGTGGATAAAAACTGGTCATTCTCTAATAGATTAAGAGCTTCCATTTCTGGTGGAGTCAGCTTGGAGATATCGTACCAAGGCGGCAATAAACTCTTCACAGACTCCAAAGCGACTTGATAAAGGTTTGTGCCACCGGCGCTTTCAGCGGCCTGGTAGTAGATCATCAAAGTCGAAATCTCACCCTCGATTTGATGGGGGCTTAATTTCTCGTGATTTTGGATCAAATATTCAAGTCGCTCGTCTAAGGCAATAAAAGGAAGATTAACGCGAGCCTCCTTATCCGTTCGACTTTCTGCTCTTCTGTCTGATCTTTTGTCAGAGTCTTGATGCCGATTAATAAACTCAATTTTAATCGATTGCTTAAAAGAATCTATAAGTTGCCTATGTTTCGCCTGCATCTCCTCTTGCATATAGCGCATTTTTTCTACATCCAATTTTTTCTCGCCACTCTCATATGAGAAAAAACTTTCATCGATGAAATTTAAAAACTGTGCTGAGTTTTTCTGATAAGAATTACCGCCCACATAATTACTATAGCGATGCTCTGCAGCGCATAGATCAATCTGATTTATCAATAGTACTACGACTAAAATGCTGTATTTCAACATTAAACCTCGAACTTAGATAATGAATCGAAACCAACTCAACTGTTTCGCGCTGATAGAACACTTTTTATTATTATAAAAAGCGTCAAAAATAATTAATTAAACCTTCTACATAAGTATGTAAAGCTACAATTATCGATTTAATACCAAAGTCTATGCGCTATATATATCCAATCGTCCATATAATATGACCGATTGTAAATAAATAGGATCAGAGTAAGATTGCTTTAAAATTACCACACACCACATACTAAGCCGGTGGCATCGTCATCCAACGT
>CAZJWW010000083.1:8891-12756 GCA_964549895.1 uncultured Gammaproteobacteria bacterium | reverse complement strand
GCTGGATCTCGTTCGGCCCGCCCAGTAGCTATTGCAAAGCGAAATATCTGGCCAGAGTTTAGACAATCACTTAAAAATTTTACCATCACATCGCAATCATAAAACTTGCGGAGCAAAGACTGAGGCTGCAGACAATCGGTGGTGATAAACGAACTTGTTCGTGCGGTAAATCGTCGCACAGGGTGAGAAGCAGGGAACTCGGGATCATCATTAGAAAAATAAGGGTTATGATTAGCCTCGGCTGCGCCCGCTAACGGGGTTAATTCTTGTGCTTCTGCACGCATTTTTTCCAGCGCGCTGGCTCGAACAAAGCCATTGATATGGCTGCAGCCATCATCTTCCAATCCCTGGCGACAATATCTAACGAGGTCTTTACGGCGAGCGTGATCGAGGTCGTGAATGGGAAACTCTTGGAGATCAAAAAGTTCTTCCAGATCAATTTCAGCTGCACTAAATGCGCTTGGACCAGTTTGATAAAGAGACTCGATGGTCATTAGCTTAATCTCTTATTAGATTACTCAGCCTCATCATATTATCAAGAGGTGACCAATCTTACATCTTGTAATTTTAAATTTTTACTATCGCCCAAAAAACCGATCTCCTAGTTCAAATCGAAGCCAAGGGCCTTTGCAACAATTTTCATTGTTTTGAATAAGCTCAATGGCTAATTTTTCCGCCTCAAAAATATCCTTAGGAGAGATGTAATCACCAGCATAGTTGTTTTTAATTTGCGAAATTAGATAATCCGCATTTAGTAGGTTACTTTGCTTGAGATAAGCCTCCAAGACCGTTATCTTTGCGAGTGAATAAGCGTAGGTTCTAATAGGATCAGGTTCGAGGCCGTAGGCGTGTCGCGATACATCGGATGGACTTCGCAATTCTCCAGCTAATATATAGCCAGCGTCCCATGCTCTTTTATAAAACTGAGATTCGTTTATCGGGCCATAGCGACCTGTAAAAAAATCGCGAGAAATTAGGGCCTCGTGTGAGTTTAGTTCAATTGCTCGTTCGAGCCATACTTCGCGATTTCTTATAAGTTCGTCTGAGATGCTTTTGCACGTGTAATAACCCATCCTAAGCCCATAAACTAAGTTTTGATACTCATCAGAGCCAGGTTCGATCTGCGATCTACCTCCTAAACCGTCTCCTGTTCTTGCTCTATCAGTCGTGGCGAGCGCTGTTATTCGTGAATAGTAATCCTCTGGACTGCGCGGAGCCTGACGACAATTATATAACTGTCTAAACGCTTCGTAGGCAGCGGCGCCATTATTATTTTCGGCCAGCGTTAGTAGTTGATTTATATAATTTTCTAGATTAGTAGAAGAGAGTTCAGGTAAATAGTCCTTGTCTCGAAGTCGGTAGGTGACGGATATTTTCTTCCCAGACGGAAAAGTTACGTCCTTTTTCTTTGGAAAAGAATCAATTATGTTTTTTATTTCCGGCTTAATTGATGCAAAAAATTGAGGCGGTAAGGGCACACCTTTTATGCTGATCTCATCGAGGCGCGATTCTCCATTGACAACTTTGTCTACGGTATCACTAGTGCTTTGTTTTGCTTGGTAATAATAAATTAATGCAACGGTCGAGATTAATACTATAAAGAGTCCATTTAAAAAATAGTTACTTTGTTTATTCGGCTGCATTTTTCGGCTTTTACTCTTCCAATAGCAGTTCCAGCGGCGGCATGACAATGTTAGAGATACTGCCGGCGTCAACTGCGTATACCAGTATTAAAGGCGGCTTATCAAAGGTGGGAATTGTATCGCCTTGTTGTAGCGATACATATAAGCGTTTCATTGCAGGGTCGTACGCAGCGCCTTTTAATCTTGCCGCATTGCCTCGTGTATCTAGCTGGCCATGTGCATAAGGTCTTAAATCACTCGGTTCTACTAAGCCACTTTTGGCCTTAAGCATATCTGACACTTTCCACAGCCAGTAATAATTGTAATTGTCGTCTGGATCATAACTGCAAGGTCCCGGGCAAAGATGACCGTCAGTTTGGGTTATTTTATAACCCAGTCCAGAATTAAAACCACCAGCAAAACCAAGCGTCATATAGGTGCCCGTACCGGGCACTATAAATCCATAACTTGCGCCACTGATTATGGTCCACAAATCGTTTTGTCTGTTCTCGTTGTACAAGATGTCTCGTACAGAATCGGTTTCTAAGTTGTAAACTTCATTGTCGTGAAGAGGCGTGGAGAGACTGAAATCGAGAACTGCGGTGGTCGGTACTGCGCGCCCAGCGGTGGCGCTCGTTAAATCATTGACGTTAACAATGTGCGCTGGCGGGCCGACCGATAAACGAGAAACAATTGAACCGTGCGAATGCCCAGCAATATGATCTCCACCAAGTAATGTTTGCCATTCTTGGGGTATGGGTGTTAGCCATCCAGCGGCATGGGCTGCACCACCTAGTTGAAAAGGCCCCACAATATTCGAGTTTGCTAAATCGCTTGGGGTTTGAATTACCACGCTGGTATCGGTTTCTCTAGCGGGGGCGTCGTACCAGCTCATGTAATTAACCACTAATTTAGAATCGGTTAGAGTCATGCCATTGATACGAAAAAAAGCATCGATACCGGTTAGTGTGCTGCCGTCTTCATGAAAGGTTCTGAAATTTTGCAACACCGAGGCCATGGCAAAATTATTGGGATCATCACTATTCACTATAGAAGGAATCCGAAATTCGCCGATACCTTGGTGCCGATCATGACTCACTGTAAACAGAGAGTTGTTTGCAGGGTTAAACGCAATTGGGCCCGGTGAAAAAGAATGAGTAGCCAATGCGTCACCACCGAATGGTTCACTCGGTAAACGAAAACCGCCTCGATATTTAAGCACCGAAATATCCACTAATGGCATTTGCTCGGCTTCTTCACTGGTGAGGAGGGTGGCTGTATCGCTCGCATACGCGATTGGGGCTAGAACAATACCAAACACTAGTTGACCTGCAATGAGGGCCTTGATAAGACTACTGGAACGTAGGTTTTTCATAATAGTTGTTAGATATTAGTCTTTCTATATACCGTGTGCCTAAAATAGCGCTCTTTCTACTGCATATGCTCTTTGCTAACAAAACTTCGTTGTTTTATAAGTGTTTTATAAGTAAACCAGTATAACGCAGTGGTGCTAGATCAAACTTACAACGATTTAATCTAGACAGATGCCATGCATTGTCTAAATTTTCAAAACTATTGAAATTTATTGTTAGTGGTGATGGTACAGTACCGTGCTTTGAATACCTTTACATAACTGCCTAACGGAGCAGAGTCTGACTTATGAAAAAAGTACTTTTAGTTGTCTCATTATTTCTACAAATTTCGCTTGTTAATGCTTTTGAATTAGAGGGCTTCGATGGCTCTAAAACAAGTCTTGATGACAACATTGGCCAAGGCAAATGGACGCTGGTTATGTTCTGGGCTCACAACTGTCATGTTTGTATAGAGGAAACGCCGACAATTTCGCAGTTTCAGAATAAGAGAGATGATGTTGATGTAATTGGAATCTCGATTGACGGTCAGGACAAACGAGAATTAGCAGAAGAATTCCTAGCGTCTGCTAAGCCGTCTTTTCCATCGTACCTAAGTAGTCTGCTATTGGTTTCGACGAATTACCAAATATTGACAGAGGAAGATTTTAGAGGCACGCCAACATTTTTGCTGTTTACGCCCGATGGTGAACTTCTGGGCAATAACCCAGGCAAACTTTCTATAGAGTCACTAGAGGGTTTTATTGATCGTAATTCTTGATGGTGTTTTATTCTCTTAATTTTTATTAAATTGTAATTTGGACAAAAGTCCATATAATTTGCGGTATGAAGTGGATTGCAGTTTATCCATTACAAACTTTATCCATTACAAAC
>CAZJWW010000083.1:0-8791 GCA_964549895.1 uncultured Gammaproteobacteria bacterium | reverse complement strand
TTTATCCATTACAAACTTTATCCATTACAAACACAAAGCCTTTTGGGCGAAGGCGATCGCTGGATAAATAATATTGGTAGGTAACGGTTAGGTCGATAACGGTTAGCTGAGTAATGTTTAAATGGATAACGGTTAAATGGGTATTGGTAAAATATGGCGGTCATTGATTTTTGTTACCAGTTCTTACGTTTCTAAAACACGCGTTTCTAAAACACGCGTTTCTAAAACACGCGTTACTAAAACCCGTGGTAAGGAGGTTGCGGCTGCGCACGTGCTCAGTAGTGCGATTCAAAGCAGTGTAATTAAAAGTAGCACAACCAAATTAGCCCAATGGTAAACGCGAACCTTAGCAAGAGAGCTTGCTCAAGCCTTTACGCTTCTTTTCAACTTTTGACAAAACCAGTTCTATTGTTGCTTAGCATTTTCTCTAGCCAAGTGTTGCTCGCTGGGACCTGTGATTATGAGATCGCGGACGAATGGGATGTTGGATTTAGAGTTAGTATTTCTATTACTAACGATTCTGCTACAAGAACGATAAGAGACTGGGAAGTCGCCTGGCGTTGGACAGATGGTAGTTCATTAAGCAACGGTTATAGCGCAGAATTTGATTGCAGCAATAATCAATGTACGGCTACCCCGCCAAGCTATTTTTCAGATATTGGCCCAAATGAGTCATTCACTTTTGGATTCATTGGTACTAAAGGAGTAAGAGGTGCACGAGCACAAATACTAACTATAAACGGTGAAGTTTGCGACTCCGCGAGCTCTGCGGCCCCTGTAAACCCGTTAAACAACGGCGCCTTGCAAGCGGTTATGGTGCTATTAATGTTGCCACAGAGCGGCTTGAACAATCCGACGGCACCGACACCGGCGCCTTCTTCTGTTTCAATTGTGACCAGTGATTCGCCAAATCGTTCAAACCCATCAAGCTTAAACGGAAGAACAGTCGATGATGATATTTTTGTCCTAGTATTACCCGACAATAATATTGATCGGGTTCAGTTTTATGTCGATGATAGATTAGTTCAAACAGAAAATTTCGCTCCATTTGATCTTAGTGGTGGTGCTAACAATAACTTAGCGAGCCCGTTTGATACAAACGAGCTTAGCAATGGTAGCCACACCGTGAGGGCAGAAATTCTCTTTAATAGCGGATCAACTGAAACAATTAGCGCTAATTTTATAGTGGATAATAGTGGTGGCTCGACTCCGACACCCGATCCAAATCCAACGCCGAGCCCAACGCCCACGCCTGATCCAACTCCCAACCCAACACCTAGTCCCACACCCAATCCTACACCGACACCTAATCCTGTTGCTGCCGGTCAAGAAATTTACAATGTTCAATGTGCGGCATGCCACGGACCAACGGGTGCAGGTATTGGAAGCTTTCCAGCTTTAAATACTCCACGTGACGTGGCGACTATGACTGCCTTCATTGCTTCCGATATGCCGTTTGGGGATCCTAATGCCTGCGATGAAGATTGTGCTAATGATGTTGCCAGTTATATTCAAACGTTCTGGGAGGATAGTACCGATGTCGATCCAGACGTGTCTTCTTGCGATGCTGGTAGCGGTGCTATCAGATACGGTGCTCGTCAATTAAAAATTCTAACCCGCTCTGAGTATCAAAGCAGCGTTGAAGACTTGCTCGGAGTAAATTTCGATGCTGCTGATGGTTTATCTGAAGACGAAAAAATTGGTTTATTTGCAAATAACACACATTCTTCAATTGTCGCGTCTTCTTATAGTAACTATCTACTGGTTGCTGAGGAAATCGCACAATGGTCTTCCGATAGAGATTTTTCGCCAGCCTTAAGTTGTAATTCGATCAATCAAGATTGTGCAAATCGTTTAATTAATGATTTAGCACCACGGATATTTCGTCGGCCGTTGGAATCAGATGAGTTAATCACCTACCGAGCTATGGCCAACGGCACTCGCACTGGCGGCGATATAAGGGCGGGTATCACTCTGGCATTGGAAACAATGTTGTCAGCACCGCCATTTTTATACCGTCATGAGCTTGGCGAGCCCAACCCCGATAATCCAAATCTTGATAGCGACGCGTTCGAACTCACGTCGTATGAAATGGCGACCTTTTTAGCTTATACATTCACAGGCTCGACTCCAGATCAAATACTGCTGCAAGCGGCTAGAAATAATTTACTGCGTAATGAAACCGAAATTCTAAGTCAGGCGATACGCTTGTCGGGGCAAGCTCAAGCCAAAGATGTGATGGGCGACTTTGTTGGAAGCTGGTTAGGCACTGAAGATTTAGATGTTGCGACTAAAGACGAAAGCGTATGGCCAGAATTTGCCGCGCTTGTGCCGCACATGAAAAACGAAATCCGAGAGAATTTTGCTAATGTAATGCTTGATAGTAACGAGAGCTTTAGCTCTCTTTACGATGCAGATTTTAGCTATCTGAATCAAACGCTTGCTCAGCACTATGGCATTCCTGGAGTAGTTGGCAATCAAATGAGGCGTGTTCCGACTACTAATCGTGGCGGCATTCTTGCCAACGGCGCGTTTATGGCGCGTTGGGGAGAAGCCGTAGAAACATCTCCGATTCTCCGTTCCGTGCGCGTTCGTCGAAGAATGCTGTGTCAGGATGAACTGCCGAACCCTCCTGCTGGCACCTTTCAGGCTCGTGAAGACAGACTTGCTCAACTCTCTGATATTTTACGAGATCCGTTAACAACCAATCGGGTTAGCTTTGGTCTGTTAACCGAAGGGTTGCCTTGTTCGGCCTGCCACCAGGAATATATAAACCCTCTTGGCTTTGGGATGGAGGACTTTAATACCGTTGGCAATCCACGAACAAGCGACTTAAATGGCAACCCAATTGATTCGTCTGGGCAACTATTCGCACCGCTTGATTACAACAATCTCAATCAAGTCGAGCGTTTTTCTGGAACCAAAGGTTTAAGCCAATTAATGTCAACACTGCCATCCGCGCAATCTTGTTTGTCAGAACAAATGTTTCGATATATTACGGGGGTGGGGCACGAAAATATTGATGTCAGCAACCCCGAAGGGCCGAGTCTAGCGGCTGAAGAAATATCAGGTTACGCCTGCGAAATTGAGGACTTAACACAATCGTTGATGGACGCGAGTCCGCGAGACATGCTTGAAAGCTTTAGCGTACTAGATGCTATTCGCTATAGAAGAGCGTGGGCTAGAGATTAGTAACTCGAGGACGAAAGTCTTGGAGTTAAATTAAGAATTATGAGAATGAACAACATAAATACATTTGATAAAAGACGTAGGGATTTATTAAAAACCTTTGCTACTTCAGGAATATCCAAAGCGCTGATCAGTAGCTCACCACTGGCAGCAGGCGTGCTGTTCTCACGTCATGCCGATGCGCAAGCTAACGGCGCACCAAATAAATCCGTGGCTATCTATATTCCTGGTGGTGGTATCCATGATATGTGGGCACCAACCGGCAGTGGCAACAGTATGGTGCTAAGGCCAATGTCACAGGCTTATGAGCCCGTAAAAACCGAAATTAACTTCATGCGCAACATGAGTCACCCCAGTGGTGGGCACGGTCAAATGCCGCTTATATTGTCAGACAGCTATAGTGGCGATACCTACGATGTAGCCATGGGTCGAGCGCTAGGGCCGAATATGCCGTTTATGTATGTCAATCTTGGTGTGCATAGTAATGGACAGGGTGTGATCACTCGCGAAGGAAACTCCACTGTACCGTTTCAAGACAATCCATTTAATGCATTTAATTTGCTCTTTGGTGATGGCGCAACAATGAGTGGAAACTCCAAAACCGATGTTTTGAATGCGCATGTAGCCGCTGCCAATGCAATAAGAACAAAACTGGCGGGCTATGAAGTTGATCGATTGGATCAGCATCTAGACGCGATTTCCGACACGCGACGTCGTTTAGATGGCTTGGCTAGTGCTGGCGGCGGTACTACGACAGCTTGTGCAGCCGGCATCGATGCAAGCAACTTCGCACTTAGTTTCGCCACATTTAGCAGACAAGCGAGATTGCAAGCCGACATATTAGTGGCCGCCTTGTCATGCGGTCTAACCAGTTCTTGTTCACTTGCTTTTGGTAATCATCAATCGGAATTCAATATTCCTGAATTAAATTACCAAGGGATATACCATCAGTCGATACACGGCGGCAGCAATGGCTTACCAGGTTATCCATTTTATGTGGAGATGCGTTCGCATTTAAATAGTTTATCTGCGTACGTTATTGAACGTTTACGTGATTCAGGAATTTTGGACAGCACCGTTGTTGTTGAAGTTACCGATATGGGGCACGCCGATTTACACAGCGCTAATGACGTACCCATGTTAATTGCCGGTGGCGGAAGCGCTATTAATCGCGGCAGAACAACTGCAGGCCGCGGTTTTAATCAACGCGATATGCTGCACACAGCCGCCAGTGCCTGCGGGGTTGATTTACCTTATGGCAGAATCATTCCTGGTGTATTGACTTAGATGACTAAAAACCCAATCTTATTTTTTATTTGTATCGTGTTCCTCGTAGCTGAGCCCGCCTTAAGTGAGTCGACTAATCAATCACAAAATATTGAAATTAGCGAAGAAGGGCAAAGCGATCCTGATGCTTTAATTTTTGCAGATCAATTTCCAGAAGTTCTCGAGGTAGACGTTGTCCAACGCAAAAACAACAGCTGGCGATTCAGCGTTACTTTATCCAGCCCATATGACACACCAAAGCGCTATGCCGACGCATGGCGGGTACTTGATAGCGAAGGGAGAGAGCTGGGAATCCGTATTCTTGGGCATGATCATGCCAATGAACAACCATTTACGAGATCAAAATCAATAGAACTACCAGATAACATCAGTACCGTTTATGTTGAAGGGCGCGACCAAGTCAATGGATGGTCAGGCCAACGATTTGAAGTGAAACTACCTTAAAAATCGCGCGCAGCTTGAAAATGTAGCGCGGCTGGGGAGAGGTGGAAAAAGGTCGAGACACTATGAATCAATAATTCGCAAATATCTTTTCGTGAGTTTAGTTGTTCTGATCTGATCCTGAATAAAAGTGAATAGCGCCGAAGCGTTTATTTTTACTGCTTTGTTGTCACCGATTCGTCTGAGTTGGCGCTTTACGTAAGCCATGGTTGCAAGCGCACGGAACGTTTTATTTTTCCAGTTAATCGACGGGTAGGGTGCTTCAAATTCTGGCTGGGTCTGCCAAATCTTCGGCAATTGAGGTGCGGTGGCCAAGCCCGTTGCAATACCAACCATACTGACATTGCTGGCCAACACTTCTTCGGCCACGTTTAAGCGACGAATACCACCCGTAGTCATTACCGGAATACTTGTTTGGCTCGCTATCTTTTCCGCAAATTCTAAAAAATACGCCTCACGTTTTAGCGTTCTGCCGTCTGCAGTCACGCCTTGCATTGCGGGTGCCTCGTAACTACCGCCAGACAGTTCTATTAAATCTATACCCAGCGGCTCTAACAGTTTTACCACAGCCAATGCGTCGTCTATATCGAAACCTCCTCGCTGAAAGTCGGCTGAGTTAAGTTTTACACCAACACCGAATCCATCTGAGGTTGCGTGTTTCACTCCTTTAATCACTTTGAGCAGTAGGCGAGAACGGTTTTCTATAGAACCTCCCCATTGATCCTCTCTTTTATTAACACGCGGCGATAAAAATTGAGCTATAAGATATCCATGCGCCGCATGAATTTCCACGCCATCAAATCCAGCTTTTTCAGCTTGTGTGGCGGTGTCGGCAAATCGTTGAATCACTTCGTTGATTTGATCTTCGGTCATCGCTTTGGCGTCACCAAACATATCGGATAATTTGCCCATGTTGAGAGATACATCCGACGGCGAATAAACCTTGCCATTCATATTTTTATAAACCTGACGGCCAGGATGATTTATTTGCATCCACACTTTTGTGCCATTGGTTTTTGCCGCGATTGCTAGTTGTGCAAACTTATCAAGCGCATTGTGTTTCTCTAAGACCACACCACCGGGGCCGGTCATAGCAAGTCTATCAATCATCACGTTGCCCGTTAAAATCAAACCGACACCGCCTTCCGCCCATGTTCGATAGAGATTGACCAGTGCCTCACCTGGTTCAAGAGCGTCGTCTGACATATTTTCTTCCATCGACGCTTTTACAAGTCGGTTTTTAATTTCATGGCCATTTGGAAGGGTGAATGGAGTAAATACAGAAGAGGTGGTCATAGAGCTCGTTTTCTATTAGTAATTAAGGTTGACTTAGCATAACCTTAAATTCAACTTTAAGGTTAAACCACTAAACAAAATGAGTGAAAAATTTCTGGGTGGCGCGTATACGCTAGAAGACTCACAACAGACAAAGGACTTGTATCGCAGATGGGCATCGACTTACGATGCCGAAATCAGCAACAATGGATATGCGTCACCGCAGCGTACAGCGCACGCGCTCAAGACATGCTGTACAAATCTTGATAATGAGGTACTAGATATTGGCTGTGGAACAGGAGTGTCAGGTTACTATCTACAAAAACAAAGGTTTACTAAACTAATCGGAAGTGATTTCTCATCTGAAATGTTGGCAATTGCTAAGACAAAAAACATCTACACAGACCTTTATCTTGCAGATTTACAGGAGCCGTTCAAGTTTTTGTCTAAACCACCCGGGATAGTCGCTGCCGTCGGTGTTATGGCGCCTGGTCATGCTGAAGCCTCACTTATTCCCGACGTCATTGAAATCTTGGCTCCTCATGGGCTATTTGGATTTTCATTAAACGATCATACGCTTAGTGATCCAGATTATCTCAAGCTCATAGACGAGTTGGTACAACAAAGATTAATACGAGTTCGATGGCAGGAATACGGTGACCACTTACCAAAAATAGGACTGAATTCCTTGATAGTGGTATTGGAAAAATTATAGCAATAAAACTGAGGCCTAATTCATCGGTCATCTGCAGCCTAAGACTGACGGCAGGGGATAGGAATATTCGGTCATTTTTAATTTTTGTGAAAAATTCAACGTGACCTTGGCATCCATTTGGATTTTCCTTTTCTAAAACGACGATACAATCAAACTGGGGTTCTTTTAATAGCAAACCCCATTCGAGCCATGAACGAGCCAAAGCAGAATTTGTACCACTGATTCCTGATTTTGTTAACACCCAATTTAAAAAGGAAGAACACCAAGCTGCTTTATCATAATATCCTTGGATATTAGTTCATTGATGGTATTTTTCTATCCGTGGGTTACTCGTTACTTTAGGAAAAGTTTTAGTGCCTATTTCAGCCTTGGCTAAACCCATCCAATTAGGGGTATTCATGGCTTAATTATGGGCCTAAAAACTTTGCAATTGGAATGTGCATCAATGACAATTTTCTATTCCCTCAGTCACTATAATATTTATTGCGATTGACACTAGAATATCCGAGTGGATAATCGTAGGTCGTATTTGATTACAAAGAGGTGTACTAGTGAACAGAGAGACAAACGTATTTATGAGAGCTCTGAAGCGTGTTTGGGGTTGGATTGACGCAACTCGACGGGTATTTATCAATTTACTCTTTTTGGTGATCGCTATTGTTTTGCTATCTATGGCTTTCACCGGTGGTGGACCGAAGATCGCCAAATCCACAGCACTTGTAATTGAACCTGACGGACAACTAGTTGAACAACTCACTGCTAAATCTTTCAAAGAAATACTGGATGAAACGCGTGGAAAGCAAATTCGAGAGACCTTACTCAAGGATGTTATTGACGCCATTGACATGGCTCGGGACGATGATCGCGTAAAGGTTCTGGTTCTGAATTTATCCTCCTTTACTGGAGCTCGGCTAACCAAGCTTCAAGATATGGCTGCGGCTATTAGTAACTTTAAAACCAGCGGTAAGAAGGTTATCGCGACGGCCGATGCTTATGCTCAGGACGCCTATTACATAGCGGCTCATGCGGATGAAATTATTCTACACTCTATGGGCGGCATCATGCTCGAAGGGTTTGGTCGTTACCGGATGTATTACAAAGAGGGTTTAGACAAACTCGGCATTGACGTTAATGTATTCAAAGTTGGAACTTTCAAGTCTGCGGTCGAACCCTACCTTCGCAATGACATGTCGGAATACGCAAAAGAATCTAATGAGGATTGGCTTGGTGACCTGTGGCAAATTTATCTTGATGAAGTGGCTGCAGCACGAGGCTTAAAACCCGAAACTCTGAATGAATACGCTCAAGAATTTCGCCGGTTGATGATCGAAGCCAATGGCGATAGCGCAAAATCAGCTCTTGATTTTGGTCTTGCTGACAAGGCTCTAACCCGGGTCCAATTACGTGAATATCTTATTGGTCTGGTAGGTGAGGATGAAGAGACTCACTCCTTTAATAACGTTGGTCTGGCTAGCTATTTGCAAACTATCAAAGCTGATCGATTCGGACGCAAAGCCAAGGGTGACAAAATTGCCGTTGTGGTGGCTCGCGGTGCTATTCTCGACGGCAAACAACCTGCCGGAACGATTGGTGGGGACTCGACTGCGGCCTTAATTCGCCAAGCACGTAATGATGATAACGTTAAGGCCATTGTGCTGCGCATCGACTCAGGCGGCGGCAGTGCCTTTGCGTCTGAGATAATTCGTCGCGAGTGTGAAAAAGCCCGAGCCGACGGCATTCCTGTTATTGCCTCCATGGGCAGCGTCGCCGCTTCTGGCGGATTCTGGATCGCTACATCGTCCGATCAAATTTGGGCGCATCCTTCGACTATTACAGGCTCCATTGGAATCTTTGGGATGGTTCCCACTTATCAACGGCCGCTTG
>CAZJWW010000082.1:0-12897 GCA_964549895.1 uncultured Gammaproteobacteria bacterium | reverse complement strand
TCGGTGAGGTGCTCGATAACGATACCGCTGAAGCCATACGCGCCTACGTTATTAGCGAGGCAAACAGTGATAGAACTAAGGATTTCTACGAGTCTAATTTACATTCCCAGAAATGATTGTCAGGCAGTAGGCATTGCAGCTTGCGGCCTTTTCGCTTATTCAGATCGATGCCGCCGAAGCGTAATCCCCCCATTTATAACCTAAGTTTTAAGTAGAAGGGTTAAGCCGCTTTTAACAATCGTATAGGCGGTACGCCACCGATTGCTGTATGCGGCCTTTCATGATTGTAAGTCCAAAGCCATTGAGTCGCCAGTAGTTGTGCGTGTTCAATTGATTCAAAGGCATGTAGGTCAAGCCATTCATGTCGTGCTGTTCGATTAAATCGTTCGATATAAGCATTCTGATTTGGTTTGCCAGGCTGAATATACAACAAGGTAATACGTTGTTTTGCAGTCCAGTGTTTGAGTTCTTGGCTGATGTATTCCGGTCCGTTATCACACCTCAGCGCGGCTGGTTTACCTCGCCATTCAATCACTTGCTCTAATGCACGTATCACACGTTTGCTCGGCAATGAGTGATCAACATCAATAGATAGGTCTTCACGGTTGTAATCATCAATCACGTTAAAGGTTCTTAGCTTTCGACCGTCAATGAGGGAGTCGCTCATAAAATCCATTGACCATACTTGATTAATAGCTTGAGGCACACTTAACGGATCTGGTCGATCTCGCTTAATGCGTCGCCTTGGCTTGATGCGTAGGTTTAGCTCAAGTTCTCGATAAATACGATAGACGCGCTTGTGATTCCAGCTATAGCCTTGGACGTTACGCAGGTAAAGAAAGCACAGCCCAAAGCCCCAACGTTTATGTGTTTGCGTTAGTCGTAGCAACCAATCGGCGATCAACAGGTTTTCACTTGAGAGTATGGCCTCATAGCGATAACACGTTTCACTGATCGAAAACACCTCACAGATGAGTCGAATGCTAACGCTAAATTCGGTGCGTCCCCGCAGGGCCATCTCTTTACGTTGAGATGGCCTTACCACTTTTTTTCAATGGCTTCTCGAGCTATCTCAGCTTTGAGTTTCTCCTCTGCATACATCTTTTTAAGCCGCGCATTCTCCGATTCAAGCTCTTTCATTCGCTTCATTAACGAGGCATCCATTCCGCCGTATTTGGCGCGCCATTTATAAAATGTCGCTGAGCTCATGTTATGTTCGCGACACAAGTCCGGAACCGAAACGCCTGACTCGTTTTGTTTGAGGATGGCTAATATTTGATTGTCTGAAAATCGTGAGTGTTTCATAGAAAATTCACCTGTTAGGATTATAAGAATTTTCTACTTAAAACTCCTGCTATTATTTGGGGGGATTACGAGTGAGTAGAGTTGAATCTAACGTAAGTCAAGGAATTAACAAGCGTGAAATTTCATTAATTAATCCTCCTTAAACTTTGATTTAGCTCTAGGATTTACGTTATATTGAATGTTGAAGTAATTGAATGGGTTGATAAACGTTACTTACTGATTTTAAACTGTTTTTTGACGTTTAGGCTCGCCAACTAATAACAACTTGGTCCTTCATGTAGAGGCGGATTTACGTGGCAAAGTGTTTGTTGATCGGTGCTGTCTATTAAGACTATCTCCATGTTCGATTATTCCGATAATTATGATGTTTATTTAAGTTTTTTTTGAACATTCTAGTTTTTTAAAATACTCAATATTCATAGTGTATAAACTTTTATTGCTATTACTCACCGACAAGCGTTTTTAGCCTGACTTAGGTGCGCGTTTGTCATTTTCAAAAACCGTAAGTTCAAAACATCTTTTCACAATCTAGATTTTTTTCACTTACTAACCAAAATAAATAAAATAGGAAAAACCATTATGGAAAAAACTAACAAATATAGTTTACGTATTGCAGCTGTCGCAGCCGCTGTTTCTATCATGAGCGCACCCTTAGCAAATATTGCTTATGCTCAAAGCGCCGCTCCCACTCAAGTGACCTCAGTGGCTCAAGATGAAGCCGATCTGGCACGAATTGAAAGCTTCATTGAAATTTTATTGGACAGAATTGACAGTGTTTTTGCCACGGCCGAAAATAGTTCCGACCCTAGCCGATTAGCTTCTGCTCAACGCATCTCCGATAGCTTTCTCGATCGAATCAATTCGCTACAGATAGATGGGAACGAGATCAGAACTCGGCTTGGACTCCCGCTGGTAGATGTCGTTGAGGCTCCAGAACCTGAGCCGGAAGTAGAAGACACATTCACTGCTGATGATCAAGCCCGTCTCGAACGGCTTGAAAGAATTATACCTCGCCGGACTGCTCGCATTGAGCGTCTCCGTCAAGCGGCAGAGGCCAGCACGAACCCAGTAGTTCAAGCGCGCCGCACCGACAGAGCCAATGCGTTGGAGAGCAGTGTCCGCGAGTTAGAAGCTGAGTTAGAGGCGCTTGTGGCTAGACGAGGCTAATTCATTCGTCTTTCAAAGCGAAGACAAACAAATAGACAGTCAATTAACACTTGGTGTTATTAGAGTAGTTTGAGATAGAACCGCTCTAATAACCCTTGTGTTACTGTTGGGCTTTGATTATCTATTTGCTTTGCGCCTCGCATGCAATGACCCCTACAGAACAATGCAACTAAATATCACAATGAGAGCTACAGCAATTGCTCTCTCATCGTGCTCGGTGTTATTAGCAACTGTATACTTTGGGATGAGTTTTTTTATTAGTCCCGCTCAAGTCGCTCAACCACCTCTAATAAGCGCTGACAGAGAAGAATTCGCAGCTAAACCAGAATCACAAAACACTCCACAATCGAACCCAAACAAGAAAGCTGCTATTGAGCAGACAAGCTCTGAGCAAACAGCTTTAGATAGGGCATCACAGCGCACCGCATTAACCGTTTTTTTAGACGGTTTTGATGAATCGAAACCGCGAAAAAGAAGGAACTTGAACCGAGCATTGTTCGCAACGGTCGGTGTTGACGAACAATCCCAGCACGCATTTTCACAGGAGCTAGTGAACGCTTTCTCATCAACAGTCAACGGAGCCAAAAGAGAGGCGCTAATAGACTTAATGGTGACAATTCCAAACCAAGCGAGTCTGGAGTTAGGCCGACGTTTAATTGATTCCAATGCTGAGCAAGACATTATCGACGGCTTGAGATTATTGGCGACGCGTGATAGCGACGAACAAATAGCAAACAGTGAATTAATTCATATCGCTTGGTCGGGGCCTAAAAATATCGCAACGGCGGCATTGGACGCCGCACGAGTAGATTTACTTCAAGAAGGAGAAAAACCAGTGGTCGCAGCCGGACTGTCCGAACTGATTGATACACACACCAGTGGAGACGTTAAAGCCATTGCGTTACATAAACTGATCGAACTCGGTGAAAACGCAGATTCAATACAACGGCTAGAAGATTCCCTTGATTCGACTTATCAAGATTTATCACTCACCGCCGCCAACCTTATTGTAACGCTGGATGTTCAGACCCCAGGCATACGCGCTGCGGCGGCTAAAATACTCCAGAACCCAAGTCGGTCCGCCTTGTTAAATGCATCTGCCGCTCAAATACTGCTGGGATACGGAGACTTAACGCCCTAAGAACGTCGTTTATTGAAACTATAAACGTTCAACATGAAAATAAGATCGCTCAACAATAGAGGCAAACGATTTCAAGAACACAGCGTTCAAGAGTGAAAACGTTGCTAGCGTATTTTAAGCGATAACCATTAAAGGCCAGTCCGGCAGTCTATTTGTGACGCTGATGCGCGCTAAAGCCGATACGAAAGTATAACAAACCTCGTTGTTAAAAGACCCTACCTGGCTGGCAGATAATTATTCTCCGTTTATGCTTCTCTCATCTACCTAGTCGGCTCTGAAAAACTCTTAAAGCGCTGAATATATTGAGTTATTTTGTTTTTTTGGAGGAAGTTTTCGACCGAGATTGGTAAAATACAGTTTGTTTTTTGGTCGATGACAGGTGCCAAATGCTTCCCTCTAGTCCTGATACACTCCCTCAATCAAACATGTTTGATATCGTTGGTCAGCTAGACGCCAATGACCCTCTGCTCGCGCTGGGCCGAGTGCTTGATGTGTGGTCTGCTTATGCTCAAACAATTGCATAATTTTAGCGATGAGTCGGTTGTTGAGCAATGGCGCATGAATCCTTACTACCAAGTATTTTGCGGTGAAGCGACGTTTCAAACCAAGCTTCCTTGTCATGCCACTGAGTTGGTTAAGTTCCGTCAACGCATTGGCGTTGACGACGTTAAGCGGATCTTTAGCTTATCGGTCAGTTTGCATGGCAAAGACGCTCAACAATCAACGGTGCTGGTGAATACCACCGTGCAAGAAAAGGCCATCACCTACCCAACGGACAGTAAATTGTTGATCAAGATCATCAACCGCCTAAACAAGCTGGCTAAAGTGCACGGCATTCAACAACGGCGCACCTTTGTCAAAGAAACGAAATCATTGCGTTTAGCGTGTCGGCACTTCCGTCATGTTAAGCGACGCTCTAAAGCGAAGAAGGCGCTCAAGCGATTGCGCACGATTGCGGGAGTTTTACTGCGCGAACTGACCTGCAAGTTGTCGGCGTCGGTGCTGGTTGACGAAGCAGAACGTTTTGCGTTGTACCAACGCGTGATCGATCAGCGGCGTACGAGTAAAAACAAAGTGTACAGTTTGCATGAGAGTGACGTGTACTGTGTGGGTAAAGGTAAAGACCACAAGCCATATGAGTATGGGCGTAAGGCCTCCGTTGTTTCCACTAAAGATAGCAACATCATTGTTGGGGTTGCGAGTCATGACGAGCATGAACACGATTCCAAGACCCTCAAAGCGGCACTTGAATCAGCGCATGAGCATCGAACCAAGCCGATTAAATTAGCGGTGGTTGATCGAGGCTATCGGGGTGCAAAAAAACACATTCCCGAAGGCATTGACATCCTATTGCCGGGTCCACCACTCAAACGAGATACGGTGTATCAGCGACAAAAGAAACGGGTGCTGTGTCGGCGCCGCGCCGCCATTGAGCCGATTATCGGACACTTGAAAAATGATCCTCGTGGTTTGGTAGAGGCTTTTTTCAGGACTGACTAGCTAAAAATCCGCCAGCAGCCCACCGCGCCTCAATCCGTTTTGGCATAAAAAACAGTCCAATCACCGATAAGCCAAACACGGATTTAAGAAAATATTGCACCCAGAGTGGAGAGGCTACCAGACCTCTGTTGTCGTCCATAACACCGCCCCAGAGTTGCAGCGGAAGGTTGCCATACTCGAACGTTTCAAGGGCTACTTGCGCGGGTTTTGGTGCGGTAGCAAAGAGAAACGCAAGGCTGATAAAGATGGCAAAAAAGATAAGGCAGGTTGCCTTTTTGTTTGGCCATACGCCGTCTTTTGATATTGAATTATTCATAATATTTTAATGCCATTGGTACAGTCACCGTTAGATTTCGTGGAAACTGACTTTGCAGAAGTGCAATAATTGTATCGTGGCTCGCATAACTTCTTATAGCGCAATGTAGACATACTAAGTTATTAGTATGTTTAGTCATCTCCAAACCCTATTGTTAGCTTAGTAATGAAATGCTGGGGAGATAGGTCTACATTGTGCTACTAAGACTAATAGCGCCGGTTTTAGTGAAATAGCAACCAGGTTGCAAATTATTGAAATAGGTTACTTCTTTGCGGGAAATGCCTGAGCCAAGAAATGACAATTACTTTTCGTAATCTTCTCAGAACGCGATTCGCATGACAGTTTTACAAGACAAGCTAAACAATATATTTGAATGTCCTCTGAATCGGATATTAGACAGTGTGTAATTATTCGGTAATGATAGTTGAATGAGCAAGGTCTACTGGGTGTGAGATCAATATATCGAGATTAATGATAAGTTTTACCGAAGCTATCGCTTTTTATTAAATTTAAGGATTATTTTTTGGTTAGAAAAAGTAATCAGATAGTGTGTCAAAATCATCAGAATTGCCTTATCTAAAACTCATCCGCTCGAGAACGACCTTGCATTGTGAATTTATTGGAAAAGAAATTGGATAGCCACAGTTCGGAGTACGTTGCTTCCATGTAACCCCAGACCTAAAACCCATATACGAGGAAAATAATGTCAAATAAACTCTATATCACCGGACTGCTCGGACTGCTAGCGGCAATTCTAGTCGGTATTGGTGAGTATCTACTCCACTACGACGCCCTAGCGCGTTTCGCCGAAGGCGGCTTTGGTTTCATGCAAGGCATTGGTGAGCAACGTACCAGTGTCGGGCACTTTTTTGGTGTGTTTGGAGCCACGTTGTATCCTATCGGTTGCTATCATATCTATTTAATGTTGCGCTCAGCTAATGAACGCGCTGCATTTAGTGCGTTCATTATTGGCGCTTTTGGTTTTATCGTCGGCGCAGTGTGGATTGGTTCCCGCGCTAGCGTTTCAGCGTTAATGCAAATACCGGAAACGCCGGAAGTGAGTATGTTGGTTGAATTGTATGACCTGCGCTATGAAACACTGTTAAATGTCACCCGCCTTACGACTTTATTATTATCAGTGATTTTTATTTGGCTTACCTTAACAGGTCGTTCAAACTATAAACGCTGGATGGCCATCTTCAGCCCCATCGTGCTTATTATAATGAGCTTTGTTATATATCTAGTAGCGCCACAAATAGGCAAGCATTTGATGCCGATTGCCCTCAACGTGGCTTTTTTCATCTTTTTTACTCTATCACTAATACAAGCAAGAGCAGCTTTTAATCAAGGAGCTTAATCATGTCAATTTCTAAACTAATAAAATCCATTTTGTGCTATCTCGCAATCATCGTGGTTGTTTTGGTTGCAGGTCTTTTTTGGCTAACGGCGAATGATCGAGCAATCGACTATGATGTCGATACCGCTGGCGTTAACATCCCAAGCTTCGATGAGCAGGTTATCGATTTTGTGCCGAGTTATGACGCTGAGAAAACATTACCGTTTACCGCCAGCGCGGTGATCGACATCGATGGCGATGGTCTTGAAGAAATCTTTCTGGGCGGTGGCATTGACCAAGACGATGCTTTCTATCGGTTTGAAGATGGTAAGTTTGTTGACATCACGGCACAAACCCAGTGGAAAAAAAGTACTCCAGACAAGACCTTTGGCTCGGTGGCGCTAGACTTAGATAATGATGGTGACACCGATATGTTGATTGCCCGTCAATCGGGTGTGTGGCGCTATGATAATACGGATGGTACGTTCAATGGCTTTAAATTGAATCTCGATTTTGACGCCAAATCCGTACCGCTATCCGTGGCCGTAGGCGACCTCAATCGGGATGGTTTGTTCGATATGTATGTAGCCGGTTATATTGCCCGCAAGCATGTTGAAGGCGAAACGATCTTTAATAAAGTTTATGGTGGCGTGAGCGCTTTGTATTTAAATAAAGGCAACAACGAATTCACCAACATCACTAAAGAGTCGGGCCTGTATTATCAGCACAATACCTTTCAAGGAATATTTATTGATGTAGATGGCGATAGCTTAGAAGACCTCGTTGTCGCGCATGATACTGGCACGGTGAAAACCTGGAAAAATTTGGGTAATCTTAAGTTTCAAGACATGCCGAACCCAACCACTGATTACTTCTCCTACCCAATGGGTATCGGCGTCACAGACTACAATAATGACGGTGACCCTGATTTTTATTTTTCAAACGTAGGCAGCACCACACCAAGCGCTATTGTGCGCGGCGATTTGCGTGATGACCAGGTGTTGAACAAAAAGTGGATCATGTTTGAAAATCAAGGAGATTTTAAATTTAACGATATCGCTGAACAAGCGAAGCTAGCTGACTATGAATTTTCATGGGGCGCAATCTTTGAAGATTTTAACCTTGATGGTCGTGATGACTTGGTTGTTTCTGAAAACTACGTTGGCTTTCCTACACACATCTTGCCCGCTTGGCGTTTAGACGGCCGCTTTATGGTGCAAAACGCCAGCGGAGAATTTGCAGCGGTAGGCAAACAAGCGGGCGTGAAAAATCGCTACTTCGGCATTAGCCCGTTGACCGCCGATTTTAATCAAGACGGTTATCCAGACGTTATTCACGTTAATTTGCTTGGTCCGCAAAAGGTGTTTTTAAGTAAAGGTGGCGAAGCCAATCATCTGAAATTGGCGTTGCCAAATACCGTCAAATCAGTGGGTGCGAAAGTAATGGTGACGCTGGCGGATGGATCTAAGTTACACAACACCTTTGTTGTGGGCGAAGGCTTATGCTCGGACCAAAGCCATATTTTGAACTTTGGTTTAGGCCAACAGCAGGCTAAGGCGATTAGTGTAAGCTATTTAGACGGCGAGGTTGTTAATCGCAACGGCACCTTTGTCAATCAGCTGGTTCGTCTCTAAATCTGTAATTAGTCATCTATTTCGGCACTCTTAATTTTGGGGGTGTCGAAAGAACGAGGAATACAATGAAAACAAGCCCCCTCATAAGCTACCCTCTATGGGCGCTGGTCGTTTTTGGCTTTTTTAGCATTTCAAAGGTAAGCCTGGATAATTTTAACGGTTTAGCTTGCCCGAGTTTATTGTTGCTGCCAGTTTGTTATGTGGTTAATTTTGCCTATGCGCTAATGTTGGGTTCTTTACTAATTAATCATAACGGTTGTAAGCACCACTTTTTCTGCATCGGTTGGGGTATTGCTTTTGCTATCGCTCTTCTTGCGTCACTTGCTGAAGCGTTTGGTGGCGGGGGAGTCTGTCCGTCGAGCAGCGGAGGTTTGCGCGCTGGCGTCACAGGGGGAATCCCATTGTGCTACATCTCTCTCGCTATTTTAGTCGTCATCTTGGTGCTGTTTATCAAAGGCCCGTATCAACGTGTGTGTGATGAACAAACCTAAGTTAAGCTTGTTGAAGAGATCAAGTACACTGGTAACATTAGTCCATTGAATACCTAGCTGATACGACCGTATGATCATTATGCAATCGACAATAAAATAAATCGGCGTACCCAAACCGCTTTCAGCCAATGCAACATTTTATCCAAACTATACTGATTTTTTGCCTAGTGCTGTCACAAGGCGTTCATGCAACGGATGAAACTTTTTCTTTCACTGATTCGTTAGACAAACTAACGACCTATGAAAAAGACATTGCGCGCATCGGGGCGCTAGACAAACCTAAAGCCGAGCAAATTCGTCGCGCGTTACTTGAAATTCAAGAGCAATCGATTGACCAGCTGGCCGGTTTGGATTCACAAATCAATAAAAAGCGTGAGCGTTTAGCGGCGCTTTTGGAGCAACCGGACACGGCAGAAGGTTTGGCGGCTGACGAGTCTGAGTCACCCGAAATTTATTCAGGCGATGACCGAGCACTGCTACGCAATAAAGAAGCTTTAGAGATTGACCTAGTTACTTTGGAGACCGCGCGCAAAAAAGCATCTCTAGTCAGCGTTTATGTCAATGACTTACTCGCCCAGCTAGCTGCTCAAATGAGTAAGCAAAGCAAACAGCAATTGCTGTACAAATCACCGAGTTTGCTTAGCACAAAAAATTGGCGATCAGCCATACAGTCGATACCGGCGGCAATCGAGATTGTTTCAGCGGATATCTTACGATGGATTGGCTCGGTATTGTTGATAGGTACGATACTCATCTTCGTGGTGGGGCCATTTCTGCACCGTCATTTTCAGCAGGTCTATCGCAACTTTATGCCCTCGCGCCACTACCCGAGATGGTCATTTTTGACGATCTTTATATTGGTTCTAATCGCCAACTGCTTTTATTTCGTATTCGTGACGCAGGAGCGACATCTAGAGATCACATTTTTGATTCTGTTGGGCCTCAATGCCGCATTAGCTATCGTATTGTTTCGACTGCTTGGCGACGTGGACTTTGTTTCGCAAGAAATAGTCGTTGACGGCGAGTCCGTGGCAAAGGAACGGCATCTGTTCACCTTTTTTATTAGCGTTGTCAAATTGTTGACGGTGCTCGCGTTAGTTGCCTCGGTGGCTGGCTATTCAGTGCTAAGCATGTATGTTTTACACAATATTGTGATTACACTGACCGCGATATTGTTGTTTTTAAGCCTGAGAAGTTTGTGGATTAACAGCGAACAAAAATTCGCCAATAAAATATTGACCTCGGACACGCCTGGCGATGACCGCACCGGCTCGCTGTTCTTGTTGACACTCTTTGAATTGGGTCTCGCCGTGGGCCTATTTTTCGTGGCCGCTCGTTTTTGGGGCGTTTCCCTGAATAACTTTGAAGGTCAGTCGAAATTAATGCGCGGCGAGTTCCAAGTGGGCTCACTGACCATTCAATTTAGCCAAGTATTTTCGGCTGTTTTGGCATTTTTGCTAGTGTTCTATTTCTTTAAGTTGATACGTTGGTTTTTGCGTGAACGCGTATTCAGAGCAATGCGGCTGGGAGTAAGCACCGCCGAAGCCGTACTGGCGATTTTCGGCTATATGGGTTTTACCTTCGCGATTATCGCCTCGTTAAATGCGCTGGGAGTGAAATGGGAGAATCTAGCAATCATTGCTGGAGCCTTGTCGGTTGGTATTGGTTTTGGGTTGCAAACAATCATCAGCAATTTTGTTTCGGGTTTGATTCTGTTGTTCGAGCGTCCAGTGCGGGTTGGTGATTGGGTTATTTTGGGTAATGGCTTGGAAGGCCATATTAAAAAGGTCAATATGCGTTCAACCGAGATTATGACGCTGGAGCGTTCGTCGGTTTTGATACCAAACTCAAATCTTTTATCGGACACAATTACCAATTGGACCTTACATGACAAGATGGGTCGTAAAGATATTAGTGTTGGGGTCGCGTATGGTTCCGATACTGAGCAAGTCAAGCAAGTTTTGTTGGCAGTAGCCGCCGAGCATGACTTACTCAGAAGGTATCCTTCGCCACAGGTCTTGTTTAGAGACTTTGGAGACTCAAGTCTGGATTTTATTTTGCGAGTTTTTCTGAAAAATATTAATGATCGGCATCGCGTAGGCAGTGATCTGCGTTTCGCAATTGATACCGCATTCCGTGAAAATGACATTAGTATTCCGTTCCCACAGAGAGATTTACATTTTATTGAAGGCGGTAACGATCATGCTCCGAGAATATCTAAAAAAGACCACGATTAATGGTAACGAAATTGTCGTTAATCGTGTCTAGTATTACTAATCGAAACTTTTTTATCTGTAGGTAGCTATTATGACTATGCGCCAAAATTTTGTAGTGTTTGCTTTTGTTGCGACAGCAACTATCGTGCTCTTGTCTATTATTTCAACTAATTGGTTATGGGCATTCTTAGTAGTGGGTCCGATCATTTTGTTAGGTATCTACGACATGTTTCAATCCAGTCATTCGATTCGTCGCCTCTACCCGGTGCTTGGGCATTTTCGTTATATGTTGGAATCGGTACGACCAGAAATTCAGCAGTACTTTGTTGAAACAAATACCGATGGTATGCCGATATCCCGAGAGTTTCGGTCATTGGTCTATCAACGCGCTAAGGGTGCACGTGATACTCGGCCATTCGGCACAATCTTTGACGTAAATAGAGCCGGCTACGAATGGCTGAACCATTCATTACAGCCCAAGCACAATAACGACCTGGACCCGCGAGTTAAGTTTGGAGGCCCAGATTGCACCAAGCCTTACATGGCCTCGCCATTGAATATCTCGGCCATGAGTTATGGCGCACTGAGTAAAAATGCCATCATGGCGCTCAACAAGGGCGCAAAGGCCGGTGGTTTTTCGCACAACACCGGTGAAGGGAGTATGAGTCCGTATCATCTTGAACACGGCGGCGACATTGTATGGCAAATAGGCACCGGCTACTTCGGCTGCCGCGATGATGATGGCAATTTCAGCCCGGGCAGTTTTAAAGATAATGCTGCCAAAGACGTTGTAAAAATGATAGAGATTAAACTTTCTCAAGGCGCCAAACCTGGCCACGGAGGTATTCTCCCGGCCGCAAAACTTACCGAAGAGATTGCTAAAATTCGGCATGTGCCAATGGGGTCAGATGTAGTTTCACCACCATCCCACAGTGCTTTTTCAAGCCCTAAAGAACTGTTGGGCTTTGTTAAGCAACTGCGTGAACTCTCTGGCGGAAAGCCAGTCGGCTTCAAGCTCTGTATTGGTCGCCATGATGAGTTTCTGGCAATCTGTAAAGCGATGCTCGAGACCGGAATTACGCCTGACTTTATTACCGTGGATGGCGGTGAGGGCGGTACCGGGGCGGCGCCAACCGAAATGACTAACTCGGTAGGTACCCCAATTCGTGATGCCTTAATATTCGTCAACAGCGCTTTATTGGGTATTGGTCTCAGAGATAAAGTGCGTATTATTGCCTCGGGCAAAATGTTGTCAGCGTTTCATATTTTGCGAGCACTTGCCCTAGGCGCCGACACGGTAAATTCAGCACGTGGTTTCATGTTATCGCTCGGCTGTATCCAAGCTCGCACATGCAATACCGACCACTGTCCAACCGGCATCGCAACGCAAAACCCCTCGCGCAACAAAGCAATTGTTGTTACAGATAAAGCGCAGCGAGTAACAAATTATCACCGCGAAACGATAACCAATCTGGTGGAGTTAGTCGCCGCCGCAGGCCTGGATGGCATCCACGAATTGTTGCCAAAACACATTAATCGCCGCGTGCAGGGCACCGATGTGAAAAGCTATGCGCAGCTTTACCCAAGCGTTACGCCAGAGTGTTTGCTTGATGAAAAGACCGTACCAGAAGCATGGCGAGACGATTGGGCTGCTGCAAATTCGAATGCTTGGTAGTTATTCGTTGGTTGTAATGGCAAGTAGCGGCAATTTTTATAATTGGATGTCTTGATGAGAGAAAAAGCATCTTATATTGCTATCTGTGTTCGAGAGCCCAAAATTAAAGAATGCCC
>CAZJWW010000081.1:0-12928 GCA_964549895.1 uncultured Gammaproteobacteria bacterium | reverse complement strand
ATCGTATATAAATAATAGCCTTCCTCTGTTTCCAATCTTACCCAACAGCCGACCAAACCTACATTTGGATTATCGCTAAGTATTTTTGCTTGTGCACAGAGGCGACCGTCTAACATAACATCACCCGCATCAATACGCGCAATTAAAGGATGTTTCGCAGCATCACATGCGTTGATCAAAGCTTTAGTCAGTCCCAAATTTTCTTGAAATATAAGCGATACTCTAGCGTCACTGATATTTTGCAATAGTTTTTGCACCGCGGTTTCAGCGCCATCGCTAACCACTACCAATTCAAATTCCACATTCTGCTGAGCTAATACACTATCAATGGTGCGACGTACATGCTCTGCATTGTCATAGACTGACATAACCACACTAATCGGAAACAGGTGATGGTGTTCATTCATAATTATTCAACGCCCGAGCCTGACAATGATTTTGGCGGCGCCACGCCAGCCAAACAGAGCTACCAAGAATAAAAAAAGTCTGTGCTGAGTCGTTTTATATCCCAGCACATCTATCGATAATTTAAACATACTTTTGGCTTCTTCCTCTAAGCCAGCCAATGCGCACTGACGACCTAACAAAAACAGAGATTTACTATAAAAACTCCAATCCTCAACGGCAATATCAGTGGCGCGACTATCAAGCTGCATGTACGTATGAGCATGCTTAAAAATTTCATGCTGAGCAAGACAGCGATGCCGCAACTTAATTGCGTCAACTGTACCCCCGCTACTCAGGCGAGTGTCGTGTACTTGCGTGATCGAGACAAACTCATCAACAAAAGCAAGTCTGCCTCCTAGGCTCGCGATGCGGCAATCGTATTCCCAATCCTCTTCACATGAAGTAGCCATCCATGCACCCGCTTCATTCGTAACACTGCGACGATATAATGGCGTAGAGGTGCTCCACCAACGTCGACGTAGAAAAAAAGGAAACATCGCTAGGTGTTTTTTACCCGTCCCTTTTAACGCAACATTTTGTTCGGTTTTGTTAGTTGAATCATCATTTAAAAACCTCTGTTTGGTCTTCCCGTAAGCGACATCAGCTTGTAGGTCAGTTTGCAAAGCTGATACCTGAAGACTGAACTTGTTTGGTAACAACAAATCATCGCTGTCGTGGTATTGAATAAATTCTCCAGTCGCAATACGTCGCCCGATTTCTCTAGCGCTGCCGGGGCCGGCATTGTCTTGAGTAATTACCCGAACTTCCGAGTATTGCTCAGCTAACTCTTGCAATATCTCTGGCGTATTATCAGTGGAACCATCATCCACAATGATAAGCTCAATAGGGCGGTAACCTTGATCTAACACGGATTGCACAGACGGCCCGATCAACGTTGAACGATTGTACACGGGGATAATCACGCTAACCAAACCGGCTTTAATCGACGCACTCATGATCGATTTAGAAACTGTGGCAATTTTTCTGAAAACTTTAGCGCAAAATAACTTAATGGATCGCGTTTTAAACCCAACTTTTTAAGCGCCTGATAAGACTCCCAATTGCCTCTAATCATAGTTTTGAGGCTACCATTGGTAACACCACCTAAGCGCATTCTGACCCATAACTTTGGTAAATACACGCTGTTAATGTTGTGCAACTCAAACGCTCGTGCACAAAATTCTAAGTCGGCCTGATAATCCAAATCGGCATTATATAATCCTACTTGCTCATAGACTCGACGCTTTAGAAAGAGCGTCGGGTGAGCCGGCATCCAGCCTTTAAAACATAAGCCTTGGCGATAATTTCGCGAACGCCAATAACGACGCACTTTAGATAAGTCATCGGTTTTGACGTAAACCAAGTCTGCATAGCACGCATCTAGCGACGGGTTAGCATGAACTTGCGCAACCTGCTCCAGCACGGTTTTATCCTGATACACATCATCAGCATTCAGCAAACCAATTACATCTCCCGTAGCTAACTTAATACCCTTATTCATTGCATCGTAAATACCAGCATCTGGTTCCGATACAAAATGATCCAAGCCGCTGGCATGCTGTTCGATAATTGCTACCGTATTGTCTGTAGAGGCCCCATCAATGATGATGTGTTCGACATTATTAAAGCTTTGCGCCGCCAACGACTTTAGGGTGTCTTCAATCGTGTGTTCGGCGTTAAACACTACGGTAATAACGGAGATTTTCATCTTCGCAGGAAATCTAATTAACGTTTACGAGAACGCGAGTTAGATGCCTTTTTCACCCTTGGTTTGCTCTTCGAGTCACGTGGTTTAAAACCAGACCTTTGTATACCAGAGTTTCGTAGACCAGAGTTTCGTAGACCAGAGCTTCGTTTTGCTCGAGCACCCTGCTTTGCTTTGTCATTCATCGGCGTGCCACGTGAGGAATACAACTGCCCTGCAAATTGACCTTCAATGCCAACCGATTTAATCAGCTTTTCTAACTGCTTTGGAGCAATCTTAGCGTGCTGACCACGCTTTACGTCGCGGTTCAATTTTATGGTTCCATATCGAATGCGTTTTAAACGACTCACCGTGTGTCCCATTGCATCCCATAATCGACGTACTTCTCGATAGCGCCCTTCACGAATGATTACTCTATACCAATGGTTAGTGCCTTCTTCAGACATGTCGGCTGGAGTAACCGTATCAAAACGCGCTAGCTTACCGTCAATCTTTACCCCTTTGTGAGTTAATATTTTAATCGTTTCAGTACTTGCGGCGCCTCGAATGCGCGCTAGGTATTCTCGCTCCAAACCGGTCGATGGATGCATCAACTTATTCGCCAATTCACCATTATTGGTCAGCAGGATTAAGCCGCTCGTATTAATGTCTAATCGCCCTACGGATACCCAGCGACCATTTGGAATACTAGGCAGATTCTCAAAGATGGTAGGTCGCCCCTTTGGATCTTTGCGTGAACAAATTTGGCCTTCAGGTTTATGGTATATCAGCGCCTTTATTGGCTCACTACCACTATTAGATAAATGGGTGATTTTACCATCCACCAAAATACGATCACTGGCTTCGGCCCTATCACCCAACTTTGCCCGTTTACCATTAACCGTTATTCGCCCATCACTAATCCATGTTTCTATTTCTCGTCGCGACCCATAACCAGCATGTGCCAAGATCTTTTGCAGCTTGTCGGTCAATGGAATCAGTCTTCTTTATCTGATGGGGAAGATTGATCCCCATCGGCCACTGACTCGTCAGATCGTTTGTCTCCAGCTATTTTTGCTTGAGAATCGAGTTCCGCAGCTTCAGACGCTTGCGTTTCTGGCCCTTTCGTTTCCGGTCTTAGCTCTATCACATCGGCGCTTTGTTCAGATCGACTTTCAGCTTCTTGTTTTTCTGCGTGCTCCGCTGCCTCCTGCTCGCTTTGTACACCATCCATGGGCAGCGTTAAGTTCATGTCTTTAGCAATATCACCTAAAGCGCGCTTATCCATTAATTCAGGTAGTTCACGTAAGCTGGTCATATTAAAATACTCAAGAAAAATCTGTGTAGTCCCAAACAGCGCGGGACGGCCTGGCACATCTCTATGTCCTATCTGAGAAATCCACTCTCGCTCCTCGAGTAAACGAATGGTGTCGGCGCTCACACCAACTCCGCGTATTTCTTCTATATCACCTCGAGTCACTGGTTGTCGGTAGGCAATAATCGACAGAGTTTCAAGCAGCGCGCGTGAATAGCGTGGTGGTTTATTACCGGATAATTTACGTAACCAGGGCGAGTATTTTTCTTTCGATTGAAAACGCCAACCCTTACCAATACGTCGCAACTCAATACCGCGATGCTCACATTGTTCTTCCAACGTGGTTAATACATTTTGAATATCCACTTTGCTTGGTTGTGCGTCTTGTGGGAATAAGGCCATTATTTTTCTAATACCCAATGCCTCTTTAGAAGCATATAAAGCCGCCTCAATAATGTTTTTTAACTCACTATCGATCGGCGTGTCTATGTGCTTTTTCTGGGTTTGCTTCTTAGCCATATCTATCTCTGTTTGTTTCATCTATCTGTCAATTTTTTATCAACGCAGATCATAAAATTCTATATTACTTACTTAATCATTGCGCTTAATACGCAGCGCCTGCAGCCCATTAAGCGGCACGCTTTATATGAATAGAAGCCATCGGCTCAGTTTGTACCACCACCAACATATCATCGCGAAATAATTCTAGTAGCGCGATAAACGTCACCACTACGCCCGCGCGACCTTCGGACTTAGTAAACAGCTCTTCAAAACTTATGTAATCTTGCTTTTGTAAGCGCTGCAAGATAGACGTCATTCGTTCACGCATTGATAGTTGATCACGCGTAACCATCACATGCTGATTGGCATCCGCTCTATCCATTACACCCTGATACGCCTTTACCAGCTGTTCTAAACTGACATTAGCTTTCACTTCGGGAGGATTCGCATCTTCGAATACAACTTGCGCTTCAAATATGTCGCGTTCTAAACGAGGTCGGTCATCTAATTGATTTGCCGCTTGACTGAAGCGCTCATATTCCTGCAATCGCCGAACCAGTGCGGCGCGCGGATCTTCTTCATCTTCATCGTCACTTTTAGGTTTGGGCAGTAACATACGCGACTTAATTTCGCCTAATAATGCTGCCATCACCAAATATTCCGCCGCCAAATCTAGATTCGCCGCACGCATCAATTCAACATAGCCCATATATTGACGAGTTATGTCAGCAACCGGAATATTTAATATATCCAGATTTTGCTTGCGAATAAGGTAAAGCAATAAATCTAGCGGCCCTTCGAAACTCTCTAAAACGACTTCCAGCGCATCCGGCGGAATAAATAAATCTTGCGGCCATTCATTAATGACCTCACCCATCACTACGGCCCGCATGCTGTCAGTAAACGTCTCATTTTGAGCCGGTTTTCCCGCTTCTAGAGCGGCTTCTTTGGAGTTTTGATCGAGATCGTCTGACATGGTTCTTTTAGTTACCTAACACCAATTAGGGGCATGTTTATACTAAATTCGCTAAGGGCTTATTTCTAAACCCGCTAAAGGCCTATATTTAAACCCGCTAAAGGCCTATATTTAAACTCGCTAAAGGCCTATTTTTAAACTCGCTAAAGGCCTATTTTTAAACTCGCTAAAGGCTTTAATCTCTAATAATAATCTAGGTTCATGGTAGCACGGACTTGCTCTAAAGTTTCGTCTGCTGTGTCTCGTGCTTTTTCACAGCCATCGGCAATTATATTGCGCACCAATGTTGAGTCTTCAATATAGGGTTTCGCTCGTTCAGCGACCTCGAGTTGCTCTTTGAGCAATTCTTCAATTATAGGTTGTTTACAGTCCACACACCCTATTGATGCACTGCGGCAGCCTTCTTCTACCCACTCTTTGGTTTCAGAGGATGAATAAACATGATGAAATTCCCATACTGGGCATTTGTTCGGATCACCTGGGTCATTGCGTCGTACTCTAGCTGGATCGGTTGGCATAGCCCGTACTTCTTTTTTAATTCGCTCCGGATCATCGCGCAAAGAAATTGTATTTCGATACGACTTAGACATTTTCTCACCGTCCAAACCAGGCAATTTAGACGCTTCGGTCAAAATAGCTTCAGGCTCAGTTAAAATAGCGCGCCCACCACCTTCCAAGTATCCAAATAAGCGCTCGTTCTCAGCATTGGTGAGATTTTGGGTACCTGCTAATAGTGCTCGCGCCTTATCCAATGCTTCGTGGTCGCCTTGTTCGGTATACGCCGTGCGTAAATTTCTATACAGCTTAGCACCGCGTTTGCCGAGCTTTCGAATTGCTTCTTGGGCTTTGGCTTCGAATCCTGATTCGCGACCATACAGATAGTTAAAACGTCGTGCGATTTCTCGAGTTAGCTCAATATGCGGAACCTGATCTTCGCCCACTGGTACTTGCTTTGCGTGATAGAGCAAAATATCAGCAGCTTGCAATACCGGATATCCCAAGAAGCCATGCGTGGATAAATCACGTTCTTTGAGCTTAGTCTGTTGATCTTTGTACGAGGGTACCCGTTCCAACCAGCCGAGCGGTGTGAGCATAGACAATAATAAATTTAACTCGGCGTGTTCAGGAACTCTCGATTGAATAAATAAGGTAGCTCGGCTCGGGTCAACACCAGTTGCTAGCCAATCAATGACCATTTCCCAAATATTGTCATTAATCGTGTCAGAATCTGATTCATAATGCGTGGTCAAAGCATGCCAATCAGCAACAAAAAAATAACAATCATATTCATGCTGTAATTTAACCCAGTTTTTTAGAACTCCGTGATAGTGCCCAAGGTGTAGGCGACCGGTTGGGCGCATCCCAGATACGACACGATTTGATTGTCCAGACGTAGACTTCATGATGATTATGAGTATTTTGACTAATACCGTAAGTCTACATTTTAGCGCAGTGTAAGACTAGCGAATGACCCATTAGTCTTGTAAAAAACTAATATCGCCAGCACCCTCGCGCACGATGCGTAATCGATCATGATGCCAATCAATAACGGTTGACGCCTGATTAACATCGAAACCACCATCAATCACTAAATCCACATCGTGTTCCAAAATAGTTCGTATTTCATCTGGGTCACCCATGGCAAATTCTGCCCCCGGCAAAATTAAACTGGAACTCATAATCGGTTCACCAAACTCCGCTAGCAAGGCTTGGACAATGGCATTGTCTGGAATACGAATACCAATAGTGCGTCGTTTCGGATGCACAAATCGATTCGGCACTAATCGTTTGGCATTTAAAATAAATGTATACGGCCCTGGGGTCAGTGTTTTAATCAGCCGATATTGCTCATTATCTATTTTTGCAAATTGACTTATCTGCTTCAAATTGGCGGCAACGAGAGTGAAGTTATGATGTCGGTCGAGCTTACGTATTCGGCGAATACGCTTTACCGCTTGTTTGTCATCTAAATGGCAGCCCAAGGCATAACTAGAATCTGTCGGATAAGCGACCAAACCACCCACGCGTAAAATTTCGGCCGATTGCTTGATTAATCGAGCCTGAGGGTTGCGCGTATGAATATGAAAATACTGAGCCATTGTATTGTTAGAATTAGGCTGCTAGCTATACAATCAAACGATAGAGCTGTTGCTGTGGTAACTCTTTTTTAGCGCCAGATCGTGCGGCTAATTTAGGAGCTAACTCTGCCAACGGTTCCAACACAAACAAACGCTCACTCATTCTGGGATGAGGTACGATTAGTTGCTCGTCATCTATTATTTGATCGGCGAATATCAATAAATCAAGGTCAATCACTCTAGGGGCATTTTGATTATTTGGATCGCGCCGCCTACCCAGGTCTATTTCAATTTTCTGCATACTTGCAAATAATTGATGCGCCGTCATAGTCGTAACTATTTCAAACACGGCATTAATGAAATCTTCTTGCTCTGCATAACCAACAGGCTTTGAGCAATATAATGAAGAGGTGCGCAGTGATTTTGTTTGCGCTAGATGTCGCAGGGCCGCTCGCGCATCGACAATTTGTTGAATTGGATCACCAAGGTTAGCTCCGACACCAATATAGGCCGTATAGGAATTCACCGTCATGAGTAAACCCCAGTTAAGAGTCTCGCCTAACTAGATATAGCTTATTAAAAGTGAGGATTATCATCATTGTCCGAACCAGCGCTGGCAGTAACACGGCGTTTATGTCGCACTTTGACTTTTTTTTCTGTTCCAGAATCACCACTGTGGTTTCCATAGTCGTCTTTAGGCCGCGAATCTTGATATCGAGTATCGTTCTGACCGCGTCTTCTACCAGGTCCACGACGGCTTTGACCACCGGCTTTTCGACTGCGTTTTTTACGTGACTTGTTTACTGAATTTCCCGCATTACCTCTAGAACTGTTGCCGGTGTTATTCCCTCCATTGTTGCCACCAGCACGTCCAGTATTGGTATTTTTCTTGCGACGTCCGCGACCACCATGAGAATTTTTCTTACCTTGTTTCTTTTTGCGCCCCGCTCCCGAACGGTTATTGCGCGAACGATTCTGCGTTTGGCCACCACCGGAATTATCACCACCATAAGAGTTGCTATTATAGTTGATGCTATTGCCATCAATCGTATTACCGTTAATAGTGTTTCCGTCAGGATCATTTGAACGATTGTCCTTCTGACGATCTCCCTTATAGGTTTTACCCAATTCAATGATCATCTCTTCACGTTCAGCATCATCCACTTCTTGGATTTCGGTCCACCATTCGCTGATATCTTCATCAATTTCATGGACAAGCGTGCGTAGCAACAAGAAATCATAAGCGGCACGAAAACGACGATTACCTAAACTAGCTTTGATCATCCGTGGATTTCGTTTAATTAAACGAAAGTGAATATTCCATATGTCTAGAATGATTTCTGCTAAGCGCTTTGGTACCGCGACATACTGGTTTTGATCACGCAAACCATCATTCATTGCTACGCGCCAGGCATGCGATTCATTCGCGCCATCTTCCATCAAAATTTGCGCGTCAGCCTTTACTGGGTCCCACATCATACACGCAAACAAAAATGCAGGAATAACTGGCTTACCTTCCCCTATGCGCTTATCGGTATTTTGTAAGGCGCGTTCGGGCAGGCCGTCGACGCCATCGATCACCATTTGGTCGGTAAATGGAAATAAATATTTGAATAAGCCGTATTTACGTAATAGTAAATAGGTTTCATACGCCGCGCCACCATGAAATAACTTCAGTACTTCTTCAAATAATCTTGCTGGCGATACATGCGCTAGCAACTTGCCTTCTTGTTCGATCATTTCAAGCGCTTCAGGTTCCATCTCAAAACCTAATTTAGCTGCAAAACGTATTACTCTAAGCATCCGCACTGGATCTTCAGTGAACCGTTGTTTAGGCTCGCCAATACTGATTAATTTTCCAGCTTTGATGTCTTCGGCGCCGTCCATGAAATCCAATATTTCACCTGCAACGGAATCGTAATAAAGAGCATTAACGCGAAAATCACGTCGCACAACATCTTCTTCTATGGTGCCATAAACGTTGTCGCGCAATAATTGCCCCTGATCGCCTTCGCTCATTTCATTGTTACCAACTTTATCTCGGTCACTGGCGTCAGCTCGAAAAGTGGCTACTTCTATCACCTCATATCCAAAGCGCACGTGTACCAGCTTGAATCGCCGTCCAATAATTCGCGCGTTACGCTTAAAGGTATTTTTAATTTGTTCAGGAGTGGCATTAGTTGCCACATCAAAATCTTTGGGTTTCTTATTCAGCAACAAGTCACGCACGCAACCGCCTACCAAGTAAGCCTGATATCCTGCATCCTGAAGGTCTTGCACTACCTTCAAGGCCTTTGCACTTATATCGCTATTGCTAATTTTGGCGTCATGCGCCGTAATAATATTTTTTTTAATCAACGGATTCTCTTTTATTTGCGAGCTCATTAGACGCTTACTAAAAATGCGCGCTGCCTACAATTGCCGCCATTGAGGTTTCAATTGCGGCACAAGCCGGGACACAGAATAAGTTACTGCATACATTGCAATTTAAGTTGCACAAATACGCTCTAAACTAGTGGTCTAACGGTTCTCGGGCTCTAACGCTTCTCATCTAAGCATAATTCTCTGTTTATATCGGCAACATCTCCATAAACAGACCGCTTGGATCTATGAGCTTTTTCAAATGTATCGCTAATCAACTACCGGCTTTATTTTTATTATTAACTACTTGTTCAAACACGTTAATCAAACAAATAACCCATCACATGTATAGAAATGATCGCTTAATGTGAAATCACATTATTTAAATAATGTACCAATCATTGTCTAATTAATTATTTGATATCCGTAATCTTTTAGTTCACAACTTGTGAACTTACTAACAAGCTCTATCCAAAAGCCCCAGTCAAACTAGGTTTATACCAGTTTGTAGAATTTCGTTTCTACAAACTGCATTTTGCACAAAATACCACTAAGTTACCAGTAATTTAACACTTATTTATCATGCTTAGCCACGCGGATGATGCTGCTCATGCATAGATTGCAAGCGTTCACGGGCAATATGCGTGTAAATCTGTGTGGTGGATAAATCTGCATGACCGAGCAACATCTGTACTGAACGCAAATCCGCTCCATGATTAATTAAATGTGTAGCAAACGCATGCCGCAAAGTATGCGGAGATAGATCTTGATTAATACCCGCCCGCTGGGCATGTTTTTTAATCAAATACCAAAATGCCTGGCGACTCATGGCGCCGCCTCTAGCCGTCACAAACATGGCATCGCTGGATTTAAGCCCAAGCAGATCCGGCCGACCCGTTGCCAGATAATTGCGCAGCCATAACACGGCCTGCTCTCCTAGAGGCACTAATCGTTCTTTGTTGCCTTTGCCAATTACCCGAACTAAACCCATTTCCAAATTAGCTTCTAATAACGTCAATTCCACCAATTCACTGACCCGCAAACCAGTTGCATATAAGGTCTCAAGCATTGCCCTATCTCGTAGACCTAGAGGGCTTTTTGTATCGGGCGCATTCAATAAATCAGCTACCTGTTGTTCGCTCATGGTTTTTGGTAAGGGTCGACCTTGTTTTGGCGACAAGACTTGCGCACATGGATCTGAACTGATTTGATTCTGACGAATTTGGTAGCGATAAAACCGCCTTAAAGTGGATAATATTCGAGCGCTACTGCTGCTCTTAGTGTTCTGGGCCAACAACAAAGCTAGAAATTTTTGAATATCGCTCTGGCTAACCCCTAACAGTGCTTTACCTTCAAGAAATTTTACGAAACGATTTAAATCCGAGCGATATGCGCTTAGAGTGTTTTTCGAAAGCCCAGACTCAAGCCAAAGCGCATCGATAAACAAATCAATTTCTTCATTATCATTTACGTTGACTGGCATGAGGTGAGTATACCAGCTGCTGAGAAGCACTAAACGCGGACGAATAATATAATACTAACGGGCTCTCAGTTGTTTGCAAGTGCCACTGTGATCGCGGGTGTGATTGTTAGAAATATAAAAAGCCCAACGCATTGCTGCCGCTGGGCTTTTTTAAAAACGTCTTATCTTGTTTGAGTATCTATAAAACACTCAGTTTTTTTAGAAATTAATCCAGTTTTTCTTTAATTCTAGCGGCGCGACCGGTAAGTTCGCGTAGATAGTACAGTTTCGCGCGACGCACCGCACCACGACGTTTTACTGTCACAGAATCAATCATTGGACTGTGAGTTTGAAAAACGCGTTCAACACCTTCGCCATAAGAAATTTTACGCACAGTAAATGCCGAATGCAGGCCTCGATTGCGCTTAGCAATGACTACGCCTTCATAGGCTTGCAAACGCTCTCGCGAGCCCTCTTTAATTTTCACTTGAACAATAACCGTGTCACCCGGAGCAAAGTCAGGGATATCACTATTCAATTGTTCGTTGTTGATTTCGTCTATTAATTTACTCATTTTAGTCTCCACCGATACTATCTAGTCACTTTAACTAGAGGAAGTATCGTCTATAAATACTATCTACAAACTATTTTTAAACTCATCTAACAGACGCTGTTGATCGTCGGTTAAGTCAATATTATTTAGCAGTTCCGGACGTCGTAACCAAGTACGGCCCAAAGCCTGTTGCATTCGCCATTTCTCAATAGCATGATGGTCGCCGCTAAGCAAAACATCGGGCACTTTGTCGCCGTCAAGATTGCCTTCATGGACAAAACTTTCCGGCCTTGTATAGTGCGGGCAATCAAGCAAGCCATGCACAAACGAGTCTTGCTCTGCCGACTCTTCATTGCCTAAACTTTCTGGCAATAAACGAGCTATTGCATCAATCATTACCATTGCCGGCAATTCACCACCTGACAAAACATAATCACCGATAGACCATTCTTCGTCCACCTGTGATGCAATCAATCGCTCATCAATACCTTCATAGCGACCCGCCAACAAAATTAACGACTCATGCTTACTAAACGACTGCGCAGCCTTATGATCAAACTGCCGACCTTGCGGGCTGAGATAAACCACTTTAGGTTTACTGGTACCACTACAAGCCGCTTTAGCCGATGCTAGTGCTTTGAGCAACGGTTCCGGCCGCATCACCATACCTGGGCCGCCGCCGTAAGGCCGACCATCAACCGTACTGTGTTTGTCATCAGTAAAGTCTCTGGGATTATGAAACCGCAGGGCAAGTATATTTTGCTTAATCGCTCTAGCAATTACACCATGCTTAGCAATCGCACTAAACATTTCGGGAAAAATGGAGATAATGTGTATTTCCATCAGCCTATTTCCGCTCTTAAACAACAGCTCTTAAATTAGCCATCTATTAAAAATTTAGGGTCCCAATCAACTATCATAGTGCCCTGCTCAATATCCACCTGCAAAACTACTTGAGGTGCATAAGGTATTAATACCTCAGGTGAATCCACATCGTCACCGTCAACAATTTGTTTTACCACCAGCACATCATTTGCACCAGTTTCTAAAATAGAGTTCACAACCCCTATCTTTTCTTGTTCATTCGATACCACCAAACCAATAAGTTCTTGCCAGTAGTACTCACCTTCTAATAGCGCCGGCATGTCAGATCGCTTAACTAATATAGTTAGCCCACGTAACGCGTTTGCTTGATCTCGGTCATCGATGCCTTCAAGCTGCGCAACAATACCTTGACCTTGTTCACGACAACTCAAAACATTTACTGATTTTAGTTCATCGCTTGTTCTTCTCGATCGCAGTAACCAAGTTGGATAGTCTGCAATGCCTGCCCGATTTCGAGTATAAGAATGCAGCTTTACCCAGCCCTTAACACCCCATACTCCGACAATCTGACCTAATTCTACTAAAGAGCCCTCAGCGTTATTTGTTAAAGAGCCTTCAGCGTTACTTGTTAAAGAGCCCTCAGCGTCGTTTACTAAAGAGCCCTTAGCGTCACTTGTTAAAGAGCCCTCAGCGTTACTTGTTAAAGAGCCCTCAGCGTTACTTGTT
>CAZJWW010000080.1:0-12963 GCA_964549895.1 uncultured Gammaproteobacteria bacterium | reverse complement strand
CGGCCGCACCATGGATCTCTCAAATTAAAGTTGCGGCACCGAATATGGCTTTAAAGGTCATTGATGAAGCTATGCAGATGTTCGGGGGCACGGGCGTATCACAGGATACTCCGCTAGCCACTATGTACGCACAAATGCGAACTCTTCGATTTGCTGACGGCCCTGATGCTGTGCATCGCATGCAAGTTGCACGCAAAGAATTGGCTCAATATAGATAATAAATATTATTATTAATCAATAATTTAAAATAAATTTTTATAGTTATTTCTCAGATAAATACTTAGCAGCCTTAGCAACAAATTTCTCTGTTTGCTCATAGCCAGCAGTAATAATTTTCTCGCCCTCTGGATCGCCAATAGCAGCCATATTGGCCCGCACGTTCTCGGGGGTTTGCTCGCTAGGTGGCAGATAGATACCTTCCGTTTCATAGATATGCGTGGTGGCATACCCCCCCGCACCCGCACAGAGTATGGTTCTATTTGGAGCATCTTTATCGCATAGAGTAAGTAGTCCGGCCGTAACGGACTCTACGGTCATCATATCCATTACAGCTTTGTCTGGGATAATGTCCTCTAACATCCGTGTCCCAGCGGTGGGCGACAAGGCGTTGACGTAAATATTTTGTTTATTACCCTCTAATACCAAGGTGTTCATAAAACCGATCAATGCCATTTTAGCGGTGCCATAATTGGTTTGACCAAAATTGCCGTACATACCACTGGATGAAGTCGTCATAACGACGCGGCCATACTCTTGCTCGCGCATGGTATTCCACACCGCTTTGGTGCAATTAACGCTGCCCATTAAATGTACATCCATGACTAGTTGGAAGTCATCCAAATCCATCTTGGCAAAAGATTTGTCCCGCAGAATGCCAGCATTGTTAACTAAAACATCAACTCGACTCCATTTTTCTAAGGTTTGTTGAACCATTTGCTCAACTTCATCGCGGTTGGCGACATTGGCGCCATTAGCGATCGCTTCGCCGCCAGCTGCGTGAATTTCATCCACCACCGCTACAGCCGCCTCACTGCCCCCGCCAGTACCATCACGTGCGCCGCCTAAGTCATTTACCACTACCTTAGCGCCACGCTCAGCAAGAGCTAATGCATGACTGCGTCCTAAGCCGTTACCAGCGCCTGTAACAATGGCTACTTGATCTTTAAAATGGATACTCATGTTTAGTTAGACGAAAAGCATGACCAACCACTCCGCTATCAGAGCTGGTTTATCAACGTTTTCTATTTCCACCGTTATGTTTAGTTTAAATAAATATTGCCCAGGACTTTTCTCATCTACAGACATGAGAACACCACGCCCGCGAATGCGCGAGCCAACCATGACAGGCTGCAAAAAGCGTATCTTATCAAAGCCATAGTTGAGACCGATCTTAGCGTTTTCCACGGTCGCACCACAGCCATTTTCAGCGAAGTGCGAGAGCATCGATAGCGATAAAAAACCGTGCGCAATGGTGCCGCCAAAGGGTGTTTTTGCCGCTGCTTCTTGGTCCACATGAATGAACTGATGATCAATTGTGGTATCAGCAAATATGTCGACATTTTCTTGGGTAACTTCGACCCAATCAGATACTCCCAATTCGCTGCCGATCAACGCTTTGCCTGCAATAGCATCATGTAAATCGCAAGGGCTAAGTATTTTCATGTAATGTCAGTTGAAAAAGGGATTGAAACTACCAGTACCAGTTTATCACTTAGCATAAAAAAGCCCGTCAAAAATTACTTTTCGACGGGCTTTTTATAAGCCTTCTTATAAACTGATGGTCAGCAAATTAATAGTCCTTACGAATTGTCACACCAAAAGTTCTTGGTTCATTTCGGTAACCACTAATACTTCCTGCCTGCGCAACTGATGGGAACGCGCTAATTAAAAATTCATCATCATTCACGTTGCGGCCCCATAGTGTAACCGATAAACCATTGTCATTGCGAAAGCCCAAAGCAAGGTTTAATTGACCTACTTCGCGCGTTGCAATCCCATCGGGAATACCATCGACTACGTTAACTTCATCTTCAAACTGAAAATCACCACGAATGTAAGAATCAAAATTACCGACACGGAAGTCATACTGAGCAGTTACCGATAGCGCTACCTCAGAAATACCAGCTGGAGTCTGACCACTGAGGTCCTGAGGTTCGCCAGACACTGGAGTAGCACCAACTTGGGCTAAGGGAGTTGCTCCAGTAAAGGAATCAAATATCGGGTCTAACAAAGTTGCTTTAACGCCAAATCCGAATGAATCAGTTGGCTGGTATTGAAAATCAATTTCAGCGCCAGTTACAGACTGTTGTTCTGCGTTAGCTAAGAAAAACGAGGTGCCCAGGAAAACAGCCGATTGAAAATTTTCCAGAGTTTGATCAAAGATTGCTACATTTAAAGAACCGCGATCAAAACGACCTTTCAAACCAATTTCGAAAACTTCAGCATCTTCTGGTTCAGCGAAACGCGATCCAGAAACTGAATTTGGATCAGTTAAACCCAGAGCCGCTAATGAAGCGAAATCTGCAGCTGTGGGGGCAGAGTCACGCAATAAATCAATAGAGGGCGCCTTGTAACCCGTCGCATAAGAGCCATAAACATTCCAGCTATCGCTGATATCGTAGGCGAGACGCGCCGTAAAGGTAGTCTGAGAATCACTGGTATTGCCATCTTCGACCGCATTAGGAATATCGATTGTGTTAGCAATCGTACTCGGAATTAATGAATTAAGTGGCACAAAAGGAACTGGCAATCCTAGTGCAGCCCCAGGTATCAGACCTGGGATAATTGTGCTCGCACGGCCCTCCGTTGTCTGCGATGTAATCGAAAAATCTTTTTCATCATCTGTAAAGTTTGCACCAAACGTAGCCGTCAGTGAATCACTAATATGCCAATCAAAGTTAGCGAAGATAGAAATAGATTGATTATCTAAGGTGGATTGATCAAAGACACCTGAATTATTTTGGAAAAAAGAACCGATAGGTTGACCAGAAATAGTTTCAAAAGCGCCAAGAGGCCCTACTGCACTTACCAAACCATCGAGGCCAAGGGGTGCAAACAAACCGGCGAGTGGACTGTTCGCCAAACCAAAATCAAAAAACGGACGGAATAACGGGCCTAAAATTACCGCAGTATCTTGATCAATTGTTTCGTCGAAGAAGAAACCTCCAACCAGCCAGTCTACGGCGCCATCGCCATTTGAGGCTAAACGAAACTCAGACGTAATAGTTCTAATATCGATATCGTTAACATTCCCATTTGTTAAGTCAGCACTCGAAAAGTCAATATCCTGATCATCAAGGGACTGAGTTGTGCGATAAGATAAAATAGATGTCGCGGTAACTCCCCCCAACATTTCTAAATCATAATCAGTTTGAATAGAAACACCAAAGTTCTCGATCTGGTTAACGGCATCATCATCAAAAAAACCAAACTCTGCCGTTGGGTCATTTGGAACCAGTTGACCTCCCAACGCATTAATCAAACCAGTCGCTGGTCCGCTGACGATATTAACCACGCCGCAACAAGTTTCGTCTATTTCATCGTAATCTGCCAAAACACGAACACTTATGTCCTCACTCGGTGTCCAATACAACTGACCACGCACGCCGAAACGATTACGCTCATTTAGCTCGGTACCTAAAGTTTGATTTTCAAAAAAGCCTTCGCGAGTATTGAAGGTGCCGGAGATGTCGAAACTTAAGTTGTCGCTGAACGCACCTTCGTACAAACCTTTAAGTACAACTGCATCTCGATTTCCAAAACTACCTGAGATAAATCCACCTGATTCACCTGATGGCGTTGGAGTGACAACGCTTACCACACCTGCGGATGCGTTTTTACCAAATAAAGTGTTTTGCGGCCCACTCAATACTTCAACTCGCTCTAAACGAGGTAAGTCAGATATAGAAGCGCTCGTACGGGAACGATAAACGCCATCAATAAAAACACCGACTGATGGCTCAATACCAACATTGTTGGCACCATTACCAAAGCCACGAATAATAAAAGTCCCATTTCGAGATGATTGTAATTGCGATACCCGTAACGATGGAACCAGAGTTTGAATATCCAGTAAATCCTGAATTTGCGCCTTCTCGATGGTATCCGCCGAGGTCACGGTCACGGCGATAGGCGTCTCTTGCAGCGTTTGGGCACGTTTTGTAGCCGTAACCACAACTTCTTCCAGAAATCCGTCTTGAGCGAATGCACTTGATGAAAACACCAAAGCTAACACCGCAGCTGTGGCTCTGTATTTGAACAAATTAAACATTTATAACTCCTCCTCTTCTTAGGATAATAAAAAAATCTGCTTTTTATATTATTTTATGATCACTTTTTATGACCAGTTTTATAATCACAATAGCCGATCGTTCAATTGCAACTATTGTTTATTACGTCGAGCTTTTTTTGTCATGAATAAAAATGACAAAAACACTAAAAATCTATATTAACTTGCAAGCCGAATTAAAAGCTAAAGCGAATCCAGATTGAATAGTTTGTAAAAGCTTCGGAATCGTTATTTAACAAAATGCACAATAACTAAACTATACATAAAGTAAACGCCACAAAGAAGCTAAATACAGACGTATTTTATACCACTGAGCGTGAAATTTAGTTAGTTAAAGTTCAGCACAATACATCTAAATACGGCTACGGTTGTCCAGATTTGTCCTTTTAATTGACGTTTGTTATTTATAATCAGAATTTCAAGTAAACATCTACAGCATTATCGTTCTCACTGAAATTCATTGGGTATACACCAGTTGCGACGTGCGGGTTTAGGTTCATGTTCGTCAGACGCCTGTGCTAATCCTGAATTACGTGTCAAAACTCAAGTATTTACTTTGGTCAATGACTCAAATGCTTTAAGTTTCGCCGACGTAAGTTATAGCGGTAATCAAGAAAATGGTTTGCATCAAGCCAAAGCGATACTGTTTGACGCTGGTGCTCCAGTAGTATTCGCTGGCTCACCACCGGCCCCAGCTATTCCGAAACAAGCGTGTTCGGCGTTACAAGTCACTTGGAGTGCGCGACCACAATGCGCGAAATTGAATATCAATGCCATTGGCAAATGGTGCGAAGGTAATGTTATCGATGAAAACCATGCACACGGAGCACATAAACTGGTTACTGATGTCCGCCTACTATCGCCTATTCAGTAAGCGTTAATTCGGTAGCAATTTAACTAGTGATAGAGTAGACATCTACTCTATCACTAGTATCCCAAAATAATCTCCATATCAACTTTGTGCATACCTTCACCCCAGCCATTGGGCGTCTCACATAAGGTATTGGCACCAAAGCGAACAAAAAACGGCGCTGAAAGATGACTGGCGGCGATATCAATCGCTATTAAACTCTCATCCATAGCGGCATTGATAACAAACTCCATCATTGCCGAGCCAATGCCCAAGCCTTGCGTATTTGAGCTTACCAAAATCCAGGACAAACGCCCTCGCTTATCATCACTATTGATCTTAGATTGATCAAACATCAGGCCAAAGCCTGAGATTATCCTGCCCTCTTCCTTGGGCTCGCTCGACAATCCCAACTTATATTGACTCGGATTGGAAGCTAAAAAGTCACTAAAATCTTGACGCTCATTTTCAGCAAAATAAGTTGGACAGTTTTCATCAAATATGTGCATACATGTGTCATAGTATTTTTTTTGAAACTTGATGAATTCTATAAAAGGGGCTGACATAACTCGTCTGCGCGCTACCGACTATTAAATTTCCAAGAGCACAATACTAACCCTCTATGTATATTGACATATTAAGCGAATCAATCAAGTGTATGTACGGGCGACTTACCTAGCTCTGGAAAATCCTCTTTCAACCACTTATAGACGGTGTAACACATCATAAACACAATAGGGATAATCGGTAAGGATGATATCACCGACATCGCTTTGATGGTTTCGATACCGCCAGCTATCATTAAGCCAATTGCAATCACTCCCAGGCTTAAGGCCCATACCAAACGATTCATTGCCGCGGGCTCTTGATTGCTCGCTAGATCATTACTGCATACGCTAGCCAAAATATAAGCCGCTGAATCAAAAGTGGTGGCATAAAACACCACCGACAAAATGGTAACAACGGTCATAATAAAAGTCGGTGACGGCAACTGCTGAATAACTGCAGCAACTAATGGCGCCATACCTTGCTCACTCATAATTTTAGAAGCGTCTAATAAACCATTGCCTTCTAAATACAATACATAGGCGCCGGCGATCGATAAGAATAAAAACGTACCTAGAGCCCCCAGCCCGATGATACCTACCACCACTTGGCGAATGGTTCGACCTCGTGATATGCGCCCAAAGAACAATCCCATCATTGGCGCGTACGCAATCCACCAAGCCCAATAAAAAATGGTCCAATCTTCTGGAAAACCAGTGCGTTCAATCGGATCAGTCCAAAAACTAATACGGACAAAATTATCTATCATTAAACCCAGAGAGTTGGTTGAAATAGTTAAGATAAAAACGGTCGGGCCTAACACCAATATAAATATCATGACAAAAAACATCAGGCCTAAATTCAAATCCGCCAACACCTTTATGCCTTTTTTTAAGCCAAGATAAGCACTGGTTCCAAAGATAAGCGTCCATAACAATATCACTGCTATTTGTGTCGTAAGATTATCTGGCACCCCCAAGAGACTCACGGCCAGCGACGTAACCAAAGGTACGCCAAAGCCTAATGAGGTGGCAACCCCTCCAACAATGCCAATCACTACGAATATATCAATCGCGGTTAACCAAAAGCCTCGGCCAGTCGCTGGCACTAACTTAGAACAGGATTCGCTAATTTTTAAGCTCGGCGTACGGCGTACGAACAGCATGTAAGCAATCGGTATCGCCGGCAAACAATAGATAGCCCATGGCACCAAGCCCCAGTGAAACAGTGGGTACATATGCGCGAATTCAAATGCCGCACTACTATTCGGCTCTAAACCTAAAGGCGGTGTGGCCAAATAAAATATCGGCTCAGCAAAACCCCATGCAATAAGACTCGCACCCATGCTAGCGGTAAACATCATAGCCACCCAACTCACCGTAGAGTATTCCGGAATCTCATCTTTTGCACCTAACTTCACATGTCCATAACGACCAAACGCGAGCCACGCAGCGAAGGTTAAGGGCAATACGCCCGTCAGTAAATAAAACCAACCGAACTGATCAGTAATCCATTGCTTAGTTTCTTGCGCCCAAGCCGCTGTTGCTTGCGGAGCCATGATCAATAGAGCACTCACTAATGACAAAGTGATAAAAGAAATAATAAAAACCTTCTTGTCTACACTGGGTTGCGTTTGATTAGCTTGCGCTGTATCAGTGCTCATAGAGTTTCCAGGTGATTATTATTTGAAACCAAACGACAGCATGGTCATTTATCGAAACTAAATATTGATACTAAACTTTGTGCGGATTAATAAAATATTTTTCACCCGTTTTAGTCGCCGTATAGGCACCAATCAACTCAGGCTGCATGGCTTGTTCAAGCGATAATTCAGCGGTAAAACGACTTGCGAATGTGCTCTCGATTTCATCGGCGACTTTTTTATGCAGTTCCGTAACGCGCTCAGGCTTGATGCGCCCCAAGAATTGCATCAACAACCAGCCACCAATACTCCACGTCATTCCGTAGGTGCGATTCAAAATGGTCGGCGAAAAATCAAGACCGCCATAGATGTACACTTGCTTATTAGATGGCGACCCATAGGTATTAAAACCGATTGCATCTTTGCTACCCACTCTTTCCATTGAGCTTAAAATAGTGCTAACTAACTCACCGCCACCGATCGCATCAAATGCTAAGGTCGCATCAGTTTCTTCAATTTGGCTAAGCAAATCGGCGTTAAACGAATCTGCAGACGAGTTGACAACATAACTAGCTCCTAACTCATTTAATAGTGCCACTTGTGAATCTTTACGCACTACATTAACTAGTGGCACATCCTCGCTAATGCAGATTTTGTTTAACATCTGCCCTAAATTAGAGGCTGCTGCGGTGTGTATCAGAGCTTTATGGCCTTCCATGCGCATGGTATCGACCATACCCAGAGCGGTCAGCGGATTTACAAAAGATGAAGCGGCTTGTTGAGCGGTGGTGCCATCGTTATGAGCAAGACATGCATGCACGGGCACACAACAGTATTGTGCGTAAGCCGCACCACAGAGAATCGCTACGGTTTTTCCCAGCAAAGCTTGTGCTTCTGGGCTATCACCTGCCTCAACTACCGTGCCCGCCCCTTCATTGCCCACTGGTAACGTCTGATCTAATCGAGAGCTTACCCGCGATACCATTCCTGGAAATAACGGCGCCGTTAACGTAGAACCATCGAGCTGAGCAGCGCTTAAATCGCTAGGACCAAACATGGGCCACATATCCGATGGGTTAATCGGTGCGGCTTCGACACGCACTATGACTTCATGCGATTTAGGTGTCGAAACTTCCACCTCGTTTAGCGAGAACGATAATTGCCCTGCTTTACTAATATGGGTAAAAAGTTGTTTAGATTGAGTCATGGCTAGATTTTTCCTGCGGAAAATTAAGTTCTTTATAAAACTGGATTGTCGACCTGTTTAATCTTTGGGAGGACGCGGTATTAACATAGGCGTATTCGCAATATACCGTTGATAACCCGCTTCGTCACCCCATTTTTTTTGTGCCTTCTCTCGTAACATCGGTATTCCACTGACTCGAGTAAGCAATAGCACTACGAAAAACGGAGAGATCAGGCAAAACCACTGCCACCCCTGTAATATTGGTAAAGCCATTACCGCGACACCAATCCACAACAATATTTCACCAAAATAATTAGGGTGTTGCGACCAAGCCCACAAGCCGGTGGCAATAAAGCGGCCTTGATTTGCAGAGTTACGCTTAAAGGCTCTTTTTTGCGCATCGGCAACCGATTCGAACAAAAAGCCAACCGTCCACATTAAAATACCGACATAGCCGACTATGCCCAAAGGTTGATTATTTCCATTGGTGATAATCACTAAAGCACAAGCCGCCGTTAACAAGACCCACAACCCTTGCAATGTCCAAGCTAAGAAGAATCTCAGTGGCCTTATTTTTATCTCATCAAACCGGTCATCGTGCCCATCTTTTCTGATGCGCAAAAATAAAAATCCGGCCAAGCGCACAGCCCAAACAACCACCATGATGGCAACCAACTTGGCTCTAGTATCCAATTCAGGCGTAAATATGACCGCCAGCGAAATCATCGAAATGTAACTAATACCGCCAGTTAAATCATAAAACTTTTCAGATTGCGCAATGTTTGAAGGGAAGAATACCAACCAGTTGATCGCAAAGGCTAATACGCCACAAGCGGCAAATAGCGATATACCGCCGAGCTGAACTCCTCCCCACCCCCCAGCAAAGCTGACGAAGGCGCCAAGTACCACACTTATGAGAAGTCCAATTATTATCGAACGGTTCGATCTTTTCATATAACACCTGATCTTTATTTATATGCCTTTTAAAGAAATGCTTGCAGAGCAGTGATATCAAGTAAAACACCTATGGCAAAGTTTATAAGAGTTATCGCAAGTTAAGATGAAGGCTATGGCCTCTGTTGTCGTCTGTTGAGGCTAGGCAAAATTTATCGGATCAATCTAACTTTGTATCGGGTAGATTATAAGCCACATAGCTAACATTATCATAAGCGCTCAGCACCTCAACAACAGATGGTAGAGGTTCCGCGTATAAACCGCCCACATCCTCCTCGCCGTCTAACGCCAATGAAAAAGCCAACCGCTCCTGTGGTGGCGTGAATTGCGCGCTTACCCCTGTTTTATTGCCGCGCGCATCCAAGCGGTACCAATCATACTCGTCAAGATAAACTGCGTTCAGTCCATGCAGACAAAAACCTGAAGCATTTTCGTCGTCGGCCAGTCGTTGATAACATAAGGCGGCCGGAATTCCATTCGCTCGTAGCAAGGCCGCCAGTAAGTGGCTTTTAGCGAAACAAAAGCCAGTTCCGTGTGCTAGCACCTCTGAGGCTTTGCAGGTAACTTTGGATTTATCAGCTTGTTGTTTAACTGCGTTTTGGTGATAGTCCCAACTGTGTTGGATTTCGTCACGCACAAACTCGTAACAGGCTCGTGCGATCTGTTCTTTACTCTCGCAACCGTCGGCTAAACCAATTGCTTTTTTGTAAACCTCGGGCTCTTGCCAGTCTATAAATTCACTGTCTTCTAAGAAATGCCGTGGGTTTTCATTAACTATTACGGTCTCAGCTATTACGCAGTGCCTCAATTCTGTCATCCAAAGGTGGGTGCGTTGAGAAGAATTTTTTAACCCCGCTATTAATACCAAACGCCGCTAATTGTTGAGGTAGCTCTCCTGCTTGCCCCATTTTGAGCCGTTCCAAAGCATTAATCATATTTTCTTTATTAGAGTACAACGCGCCACCTTGGTCGGCTCGATATTCTCGTTGACGACTAAAGAATGACACTACTAGGCTGGCCAGAAAGCCAAACACCATTTGGCCACCATAGAATCCAATCATATACCCAAAACCACGTCCGTCGCGATCGATCGCCATGGCTAAGGCACGTGCCAAAAATAATACAAAAACATTAACCACGCCTTGTATCAAAGTCAGCGTAATCATATCGCCATTGGCAACATGAGCAATCTCATGCGCCATCACCGCTTCGGCTTCTTCGCGCGTCATGTTTTCCAACAATCCAGTACTTACCGCCACTAAGGCATTATTACGATTTGCTCCAGTCGCGAATGCGTTCATATCTGGAGTGTGAAAAATACCTACTTCTGGCATACCTATGCCGGCGGCTTCGGCTTGCTTAGCAACCGTGCTCATCAACCAGGCTTCGGTTTCATTGCTCGGATTTTCAATCATTTGCACACCAGCCCCGCGCTTAGCCATTGATTTTGACATCAACAACGATACGATCGCTCCACCAAAACCAGCGACAATAGCAAAGGTCAAAAATTTACCATTATGAGTGCGAAATTCTGCGGGTAAAAACTGCAGAACAATACTCACTACTAGCATAATGGCGGCATTAGTTGCCAAAAAATAGAAAATGCGTCTCACGATTAAATCTCCTAACGATTGGAAGTTTGGCTATAATATGCGGGCATATTCACATTGATTCAAGATTAGTAAACAATTTTTTACCTTGTTTGAATTTATTCAAGCTCTAGTTTTAGTAGTAGGGCGGACAACTCTTTTATGCTTAAATCGCTTAAACAACTTTTTAAATCAGAATCAAGCTCAATCGCCCCGAGTGATCATGATCTGAAATTAGCGGCCGCAACACTTATGTTTGAATTAATACGTTCTGATGGTGAGGTCTACGACGGTGAACTCAAGCATATGCAAGCTTTGCTTGAAAAAGAGTTTGATCTAGAAACAGATACTGTTCTTCAGTTAATTGATGACGCTCAGGAATCTGCTAACGAGGCGATCAGTTTGCAGGGTTTTACCCGCGAAATATGTGAAAACTGGGACAATCCCAAGCGAGTAAAGTTGATCGAATATTTGTGGATCATTGCGCTCGCCGACGATCGGATAGATCCACAAGAACGTCACCTAGTGCGCAAATTAGCCGGCTTGTTATATGTCAACGAAAAGGAAATTCAAATTGCTAAAACCAACGCCATGGAAGTACATCGTATAACTTAAATAAACCAACGATAGCTCAGCATCAGCTCGGCTGTTAAACTCGCGCCCATCTTTACACCATCTTAGATTTAGTTAAGTTAGAAGCAGTACTTACCCAGACAATAAAACAGCAAAGAATACGTGCAATCAGTTAGCCACCCCATTCTCCCCAATAAGCCCGGCGAAGTTCTCCATTGGCGTAAGCTCTACGGCGCTACGCCAAGCTTAGCCATTGCTAACTTGGTTAAAACTGAAAAAGCCATTATTTATATTTGCTCGGAAGCTCAACACATTGATGAAGTTGAGAAAGAGCTGCGTTTTTTTCTAAGCGACAACACCCCTGTCTATACTTTCCCCGATTGGGAATGCTTACCTTATGATCGCGTTTCTCCCCATCCGGATATTGTTTCAAAACGTCTATTAGCACTGCACCGTTTACCACAATTAGAGCGAGGAATTTTAATCGTACCAATTACGGCACTCATGCAGCGTCTGGCACCCACTTGTTACATCGGAGCTCATACCTTTGATCTAAAAGTGGGCGACGAATTTGATACTGAAGCATTTCGTCAACGTTTGATTGATGCGAGCTACTACAGTGTAGAACAAGTTATGTCACCGGGAGAATTCGCAATACGCGGCGGTATAGTTGATGTTTTTCCTACTGGCATGAACTCACCTTTTCGACTCGATCTATTCGATACTGAAATCGAAACCATCCGCCTATTTGATACACAAACGCAGAGATCGGTAGATACACTAGATAAAATTCAATTATTACCCGCGCGTGAATTCCCATTGAATCAGGACAGCGTGGAATTCTTCAGACAGGCATTCAGAGCAAATATCGAGGGCGATCCAAAAAAATCGATAGTGTACAAAGAAGTCAGCAAAGGGCTGGCACCGACCGGCAGTGAGTTTTATCTGCCACTATTTTTTGAACAGACCTCAACACTATTTGACTATATCAATGAACAAAGTGTGTTTATTTTAGAAGAAGGCGTAATGGAAAATGCCGAAACGCTATATAAAGAAGTTGTTGAACGTTTTGAAAACGCCAGTCTAAATCCTGAATGGCCGCCCTTACCACCCGAAGATTTATTTTTGACACCTGAAAATATTTTTACAGGCTTAAAACAGCATCCGCGCCTGCAATTACTCAATTTAGATCTCAAGACGGCTAAACACTTAGTGGACTTTAATACTCACACGCCTCCACAGTTTACGATTAACCCTCGCGCTGAAAGTCCCTACGCGGAATTTATTGACTATTTAAGTGCAAGCACAAAACGAGTGCTATTAATTGCCGAATCG
>CAZJWW010000079.1:0-12995 GCA_964549895.1 uncultured Gammaproteobacteria bacterium | reverse complement strand
GACATTGTGGCGCAAGTCGGCAGCCCATTCGCTTGGGCAGGTGTATCTAAAGAATCAGAAGCACGCTTGCGTAATAAAGCCATTTCCAAGGCTGCAAATATTCCATCAGTAATGACCAGTCTCTCTATAGTCGATGCCCTAAGAGCGCACGGGGCCAGGAAAGTCGCTTTAAACTGCACTTACTATGATAGTGATTGGCAAACGAATTTTAAAAACTATATGAATATCTGCGGTTTCGAAATTGTTCACACTTCAAATATTGTTGACCAAGGACTGATCCAGCAGGCAGACTTTGAAGCAGGTGATTACGGTTGGCGTATGACACAGAAATTAACCAGCAATTCTATTTTAGCTGTAGCAGAGGCATCATCAAATGCCGATGTTATTGTAATTACTGGCGCGGGAACGAGAACATTAAAACTTCTTGCGGATATGGAAGTCAAAATCAAACGCCCTATTGTTGCCGCTGATACGGTACTCTATTGGCAATCGCCATTGGGCAATCGCCCAAAAATTAGGTTTAACACTAAAACCCATGATGGGATCATTGGCAAAGTTAACCCATGAGGGGCCAAATTATAATGAATAAACTCTATTTAGTTCTATTGTTTTTAGTTGGCGTAATTAACTTCTTACCTATTATCGGTATGCTTTCGATTGATAAAATAAATCAAGTTTACGGCTTGAACATTAGTGACAACAATCTCGCTGTTTTACTGCGCCATCGTGCATTGTTATTTGGCTTAATTGGCGGCTTTTTATTTTATTCTATATTCAAACCAGAGTACCAAGTAGCAGCCATAATTCTTGCTGCGATTTCAATGATAGGGTATCTCTATTTCTTTTGGTCTATCGGTAATTCAAATGCCGAATTATTAAAGGTAGCGCAAATAGACATTGTCGGTTTAGTTTTGCTGATATTAGCAATTTTAACAAAGTACTTTATTAAGTGACGGTTGAACACTCAGAAATTCAAACCTACATTCGGTGTATTTTTAGCTTACATTTTAGAGACACTAAACTTTTATAATGATTCGAATACTCTTATTGTTTTTGTTCCCTTTTAACTATTTAATGGCCATGGATTGCAAGCCTGAACACATTGATGTCTACCGAACAGGATATTTGGCCTTTAAAGATTTAACTGAAAAAATCGAAGACGAAAATACCACATCTCTACTGATGTGGTGGAAAGAAGGAGAACCAGAAGGCGGATGTTCAACGCAGAAATGTATAAATAAATATTTTGGCTCCCAAGGTATTTCGCAATCTGAAATGTATAAAAAATCTAAATCATTGGTGCGTAGGAAAAAAGCCGATTTTTACGTATTAGTTTGGAAAGATACGATAACTCAAAAAGAAGACATAATACCTGTATTGAAAATGAGTTTAGGAGTTAAGGGCATGCCGCTCTCGAGTGACATTGCCATGCAATACCCTTTAACAAATGAAAAAGGTCAATCAGTATTGCCCAATAGCGTGACCCTATTAGGATGTGGCATCAATTTATTGCAGTGAATTAGCCTATCAATACATCCGTTTGTCCCAAGATTACTAATTACTGCGAGATTACTGACTATTGTGAGACTACTGGGATAACGATTGCAAAGTTGCTACTAAATTGTTTATTGGTCATAGAAAGGATAGAAACCTCAAATATGTAAACATTAATTACAATTTAAATCCTTACTTAAATGCAATAATGGTGAAATGCAAACGATATGAATGCGCGTATACTAAATGTTTGTCATTTTCTAACATAAAATCAGGGTGCTTATGAAAAGATTTATCATCTACTTTGTAGTGCTGCCACTTTCATTTTTTGCAGCCTCAGCCTATGCAGCTGAAGCTGTCGTGACTATGAACTTTGTCAATCAAGAGGGGGTCGGCGAATCAAGCGGCGAAATCATCATTACTGAGTCTGATTATGGATTGGTATTTACACCTAATCTCACGGGTGTTGATGCAGGGATTCACGGATTTCATGTTCATACAAACCCTAGCTGCGAGCCAAAAGAAAAAGGCGATAAAATTGTCCCTGCCCTATCTGCTGGCGGCCATTATGATCCAGCGGGTGCCGGTTTTCACGGCAGTCCGTGGGTAGACGGTCATTTAGGAGACTTACCTGCTTTATATGCAGATGCTAACGGCAATGCGTCACAACCCTTATTAGCCCCGCGTATTAAAAAAATATCGGAAATCAAAGATCGTGCTTTAATGATTCACGCAGGTGGTGATAATCATTCGGATCATCCGAAAAAATTAGGCGGTGGCGGATCTCGTGTTGTTTGCGGCGTGATTGAATAAGCTAATTGTAGGCAGACACAAAGTAATACCAATCAATTTGCGAACGAATTCCGTTTTAATTTTTCAATGCTGCGAAAAAGTTATTAATGCGTTTAGCATTTGCACCTAAATCACTGCGCCCGATCCGTGATACGGAAGTCAGATCAACGGCGGATTGATCGCCTTGCTGGCTTATTCGAATAACAACGTCGTCTTTAAATGCCCACAGAAAAGTAGTTTCTGTGGCTTCTATAATGCCAGTACTGGAATCACTACTTACCAGCACCCAACCGAGCTCTTCAATTACTTGTAACGATTTTCTGAACAACTCGGGAGGAGTCCGATCACTCAGATAAGTTGTAATTTCAGGGTACGCAGCGGCCTGAGCAGCCGCCAACTCGTTGGCATTATATTCAAGGGGATTACTGTTTTCGCCGCGAAGAGATACCACGGCATTAAACTTTGGCGGATTAGTCGTATCAGTGGTGATGTTGTGAATTTCCGGAACTGATCGAGCGTTAAATATTTGCGTACCTAAGCCGAGAATAGGGATCAAACTTATATAGGCAGCGGAACGCGCTCGTCCCGCTTTCACTTTATCGGTTCTACGGTTTCTCAGCGACATTACCGTGCCAACAAAAAATATCACTAAGGCTAATAAGAACGTGTATTGAATAATTTGAAAGCTGGTGCCAAATTCAAATAGACCAAGTCGTTTGCCAGCCACCGCCACCGGAAAACCCAACAAGGCGATAACAGCTAAACGTTTTAACCAAGCAGCCATATTTATTCCTCTATTAAACCTTTAATTTTATTGTTTGTTCGATTTAGTACTACATAGATCTCGCACAAAGACTATTTAGCTTTGCCGACAGGGTTTGATTTGGCTCAAATTCCAAACCACTTAACAACTCGTCGGCTAATTTTGGCTGATTGCACACCAACACCATATCGCAGCCAGCATAAATTGCTCGTTGAGCGCTAGCAACAATTGAATCTTGCGTCGCTTGAGCATCAATAGCTCCTTGCATGGTCAGATCATCACTAAACACTACGCCATCAAAACCAAGTTCATCGCGCAGTACAGTTTGCAACCAAAACTCAGAATAGGTAGGAATATCATCGTCACATTGCTTGAACAAAACATGCGCAGACATAACGCCTTGTATTTCATCTACTAATTCTGCATAAGGGATAAGATCATGTGCGCGTATGGCATCGATATTTCGATCGTCTTGAGGTAGGCAATGATGCGAATCACCACTGACCCCGCCGTGCCCAGGAAAATGCTTGGCTATGGCTACCATTCCAGCACTGTGCATACCATCAATGTATGCTCCCAGCAATTCTGTCGCTATCGCAGGTTCTGGGTGGAAACATCGATCACCAATGACTTCGCTGTCGATAGACCTGACATCAAACACCGGAGCAAAACTAAAATCGATACCAACAGCAAGCAATTCAGACGCCATAGTGTAGGCCAACTCAAAGGCCCGCATGGGCGCTGTCTGTTTGTCTTTTTGCCAACATTTACCTAACTCTGCTGCCGCGTCATCCTGAAAGCGCTGAACTCGCCCACCCTCTTGATCAACGGCTACTAACAATTCTGGCACGCGCAGCGCTTTAATATCGGCTATCAGTGCCGCAACTTGCTTTTTATTTTGATAATTTCGAGAGAACAAAATCACCGCACCAACACTGGGGTGACACAAACGTTGGCGCTCAACCTCATCTAAATCATAGCCCGCCACATCTACCATTACAGGGCCTAGCGGTATTAACAATTGCTCAGAAGTTGTAGATTTCACGTTGCGGAGTCTTTAGTTTTAGAAAAAATAATAGAAAAATTGGTCAAAATAAAAGTCAGTAGTAAAAAGTTCGTAGAAAAAAGTAAGTAGAAAAAAGTCAGTAGATAAACTGATTTATTCTTCAATAAACACCTGCGTGCCAGATTGCACTTGATCGAATAGCGCGATGATATCCTTATTTCGCATTTTGATACAACCGTGTGAACTCGGTACACCCATGGGGTGCGAAGCAGGAGCGCCATGAATATAAATATAGCGACGCTGAGTATCGACTGCGCCGCCGCGATTGTGCCCTACTTCGTTACCGCATAGCCACAAAATACGAGTCAGTATCCAATCACGATCGGGAAAAGAATCGGCCAATTTAGGCGAGTATATTTCGCCAGTCGGTCGCCGACCGACGAATACGGTGTTTAAGGCCATACCTGCGCCGATCTTAGCTCGAATGCGATGCTCGCCTGTAGGAGTGCACTCACTCCCTGTCTTTTGTCCAATGCCGTTTTTTGCAGTCGCAATTCGAGACTCAAACACTTTCTGTTGCGCATTGTCAATGCCATGTAAATTTTGCGCAGATACGTCTACAACAATTCGATCAATCATGCTTGTACATTCAGTATATGGTCAATCAAAGCATCACAGCCTTTATCAACCAATGAGAAAACATGTTCAAAGCCAGCGTCTCCACCATAATAAGGGTCTGGAACGATTGACTCCTGCACTTTGCCTGCACGCAAAGCATAATCTAAGAACAAACTAATGGTGGCTGAGTAATCACTTGGCGCATAATAATTAATTAGCTCTAAATTATCGTTGTCCATGGCTAAAATATAATCAAATTCATCATAGTCAGTGACTGCAATTTTACGCGCGCGAATATAGTCCATATCAATACCTTTACTGGCAGCAAGTTGTCGCGAGCGAGTGTCGGACTTTTCACCAACGTGGTAGGCATGAGTGCCAGCAGAATCAATCGTGATGTCATCTTCTAAACCGCGCTGTATCACTTTATCTTGCATCACGCCGTGGGCAGTTGGCGAACGGCAAATATTGCCCATACAAACAAATAAAACTTTTTTCATACGTTTCTAAATGAAGTCTCTAACGCTTGGCAAATATTGTTCGCACGAAGTCTAAGTCAGCTTGGGTATCTATGCCTAAGCCAACCTCATAATCTACGGTTTCGACCATAATAGCGTCGCCATTGTCTAATACCCGCAATTGCTCTAAACGCTCGCTTTGTTCCAGCACGCTGGGCACTAGCTTGTGGTAGTCTCGCAAATATTTTGCGCGATACCCATAAATACCAATGTGATGCCATGCACTAGGCGATCGTTTTTGGGTATTCTCCTGTTCAACAGCATGGGGAATTGCTGCTCTTGAAAAGTACATAGCTTTGCCAGTACGATCAAATACTACTTTAACTACATTCGGGTCTTGATATGCATTTATATCTTCAATCGGCTTCGCTGCGGTAGACATTGCCGCATCATCCGCCAGCTCTAGTGACGAAGCAACCAAATCTATGAGCTTACCTGGTACTAAAGGCTCATCGCCTTGCACATTAACAATGATCTCATTTTCATCAAAATTTAGTGTATTTACAACTTCTGCTAATCGGTCACTGCCTGAAACATGGTCGTCTCGCGTCATGCATACCTCGCAATCCGCATTAACTAGAACGTCAGCAATACTTTGATGATCGGTTGCTACCACCACTCTATTCGCATTTGATTCATTAGCACGATCAACCACATGTGCGATCAAGGGTTTGCCCGCAATATCTGCCAACATTTTACGCGGAAGTCTGCTTGAATGTAGTCGAGCTGGTATAACCACAGCAAAAGACATTTTAACCTCCTTTAATTTGATTCCTGACTGACTGCGCGAGCCTCGTCTTCTAACATGACAGGAATACCATCTCGAATTGGGTAAGCAAGCTTTGCAGCGTTAGAAATAAGTTCATTGTTCTCTTTATCGTATTCAAGAGAACCTTTGGTGACAGGACAAACCAACATTTCAAGTAATTTAGTATCCATAAGATCTGTTCTAGCTATCTAGCTTTTTTAATACGGCGTCTATAAAACCAGTCTCTAACTTGGCATTCACAGGAAGAAACCAGAAACTGGCGTTATTGAAATTGACACACTTAACGGCATCTTTTTCAGTCATTAGTACTTGCGCGGCTTCACCAAAATTCAAATCGCTTGCAGAAAAAGCGTGATGATCGGCAAAACCATGTTCTTCAATAGTATAACCGAGGCTTCGACAAGTATCGAAAAATCGCTGTGGATTCGCAATACCCGCCACTGCGTGCGTTAGCTTGTTCGTATCAAAACCATTAGCGGTACTGCCATTTCCAGCAAAGCTATTAACTGAAATCGGTGCGGATGCATCTAAATACATCGTAAATTCTTTATCAATACCCCCCGTATTGCTGCTTAATTCACCATTGAATTCATTCGTTGCGGGCTGATGTGTCACCAATAAGTCGACCGTTTCAAACCTTGTTCTAGGTTCCCTATAGGGACCGGCTGGGAGTAAATAATGATTGGTTTGCGGCGTAGTCATATCACGCAAACAAATTTCCACATCACGCGCCAATGCGTGATGCTGTAAGCCATCATCGCTAACTATTACGTCTACCGAAAATTCATCAAGCAACATTTCACATGCGGCTTGCCGATTTGCTCCAATCACTATCGGAGCTTTCGTGCGTCGCATTAACATGGCCGGTTCGTCACCGGATTCAATAATTGGCGTATCAGGTTTAACACTTTGAACACCCTCTACAGTATTGCCATGATAGCCACGACTGATAACACCTGGGGTATAACCGTGGAGACGCAGTTGCTCAATTAAATAAATTACTATCGGGGTCTTGCCGGTTCCGCCTACGGTTAAATTACCAACCACAATAAGCGGCACTGGAGCCCTATAGATCGATTTTAGGCCTACCCTATAGAGGTTCTTATTTAGTGCGAACGCAGCCCGATAAATCAAAGAGAGCGGCCATAGCATAACCGTCAGTAAATTGGCTTTTTGCCAACTGTCTGTGATTAATTGTCGGATCAAAATTTGTTATGAGATGTTCAATTAAAAAAGTAAATTGTGAATTTTAATAACGTTATCGAGTCCAGAAAAAGCCCTTTTTACCTGAAGCTGACTGAGCCTTATAGAGCTCAGAGTAAGCACCACCTTTTTTAAGCAACTTCTTGTGAGGGCCTTGTTCCATTATTTTTCCATGCTGGAGTACCACTATATTGTCAGCATTTTCAACAGTAGACAGGCGATGAGCGATAACTAAAGATGTTCGGCCCTTCATTAACGTTTCCAATGCATCTTGTACATAACGCTCCGATTTATTATCCAGTGCCGATGTCGCCTCGTCTAATATCAATATTGGAGAGTCTTTATATATGGCTCTCGCAATCGCTATACGTTGACGTTGACCACCTGATAGACGTAAACCCTGTTCACCTACTATTGTATCTAAACCTTGAGGCAAGTCATTCATAAACTCATCTACGTGCGCCGCTTTGATTGCTCGATTGAGGCGTTCCTCATCGTATAAATCCAACATGCCGTACATGATATTGCGGCCAATGGTGTCGTCGAACAGAGTAGTTTCTTGACTCACTAAAGAAAATTGATTGCGCAAATCCTTAAGCACAATGTCTTCTAAGTCGTGTCCATCTAAAGTAATGCTTCCTTCTTGCGGTGAATAAAACCGCAAAATTAACGAAGTAATAGTGGACTTACCGCTACCCGACGCTCCAACCAAAGCAACTCGTTTACCTGGTTCTATTTCAAAATCAATATTATTGAGAACTCTCTGTTGATCGTCGTCAGAATATTTAAAACTAACGTTTTCAAACTTGAGGTGACCACTGCTACGCTCTATGGGCGTGGTACCTTTGTCTACTTCAGGCTCCGCATCCATCATGGCAAATACACTATTAGCCGCGGTAATCCCTATTTGTATTTTTTCATTGACTTTGGCTAGTCGTTTCAATGGACTCATTAACATAATGCAGGAAGTCAGATATGAAGTGAACTCTCCCGCCGCCTCTGGACCGCCACGTAAGTAGTTTAAATAGATATAGAGAATCAAAGCGATAGCTGGGCCTACTGCCAACGTTGTAAATGGAACGAGGGCTGCCGACACCCGGGCACGTTTTAGGTTTTGTTGCAGATTAAATCTATTCGCCCGCATAAAATTATCTACTTCCTGATTCTGCCCTGCATACACCTTAATTACTTTTTGTCCGATCGATGCTTCCTTAACGGTATCAGCGATACCTCCCATGGAATTTTGAATTTCACGACTAGTTCGTCGAAAGCGTATGTTTGAATACTGAATAATTGCCGCCAACACAGGCAAGGTAACAATAAAAATCAAAGTCAGTCGCCAATCCAAATAAAACAACCAGCTTATTAACGCCACGGACACCACCGAATCTTTAAACAACACTGTTAATGTATCCGTGGTCGCGGTAGCAGTTGCTTCTACATCGTAGATTAGCTTCGAGACGTTCTGAGAAGATGTATTCTTATCGAAAAATGGTGTTGGTAAGGTGATTAAATTCGAAAAAATATCTTGCCGAATTTCAAAAATCACATGACGCCCTACGCAAGCCATAAAATAATTGGCAAAAAATCCAAATACCGCACGCCCGAATAAGACCAACAACAAAATTAAGCTGATCCATTTTATATACCATTGATTCTCCGCTACAAAAGCATCGTTCACAATAAATTTCATCATTGCGGCGAATGAGGCTTCGGTCAATGCAGTGCAAATCATTAGCACTACAGCCATGCATAACAATGACTTTTGTCGCCACAAATAAGACAGTAGACGCGCAAATACTTCGCGAGCGTCAAACTGAGCGGTGGCTTTATTCGTTGCGGGGTTGGAGAACGTTTGTTCGTTCATGTTGGATCACTGTGTCTCGATATAGGCTTAACGTTATTAGCCTGTTTCATTCAGCGAACTGTTTAGTGGCGAAGGTAATATTAGTCATACCCAGCTCTTGAGCAACATCGAGCACTTTTATTACCGCTTCATGGGTTGCTTTTTGATCAGCACGAATAATCAATAATAATTTTTCTTGATCAGCGTAGTCGTTGAGAGCCCGTTTTAGGGTATCACGGTTAGAATTAATTAATTGTCTTGCACTGGCATCGTCGGTTGCTTGCAGTGCATATTGCGATTGCTCACCTACCTGAACTTCCAAGCTTTGCGGTTGTTGCGCAGCAGCGTCGCCGTTGGCTTCAGGTAAATTAATCTTAAGTGCAGTTTCCTTGGTAAACGTGGTGGAGATCATAAAAAAGATTAGCAATAGAAACACCACATCAATGAGCGGTGTTAACTCAATATTAGTTTCATCTTGTTGATCTTGGGAATTACCAAACTTCATATTATTTTTCAGCACGTCCGACTATTTTTTTAGCACATCTAACAGGGCCAACGCATTTTCTTCTAGCAATACCGTTAACTCAATAATGCGACTGCGAAAATGCCGATATAACATTAAACAGGGTATGCCTACTGACAAACCCGCTGCTGTGGTAATTAAGGCTTCCGAGATGCCGCCCGATAACACCGTAGGGTCGCCTACACCATTCGCGGTAATAGCAGTAAACACTTTAATCATGCCGATCACTGTCCCTAACAAACCAATTAATGGGGTCACGGAAGCAATGGTGCCCAGTGTATTAAGATAACGACCTAGTTTATGCACGGCTTGTTTGCCAGCTTCTTCCATGGCTTCGCGCATAGCTTCTTTGCCAAACTGCACATTCGCTAAACCAGCCGCATAGACAAAACCTAATGGGGAATGATCACGAATAACATCAATTTTATCTTCGGTGATCGATTTAGAACGAGCCAATTCGGTAATTTGATCACGCAGATTACCTGGCACAACTTGTTTGCGTCGCAAGGTAAGAGTGCGCTCAAATACGATCGTCAATGCGATCAATGAGCACAGTAAAATAATCCACATTAGCGGTCCACCCGCTACAAACAATTCAAACATTTAATACCTTTTCTATAGATCAATATGAACCAAATTCATGTTTGGCCGGCAATCTGCTAGGCTGACAATATTCGGCGTTTTAAAAGCGCTGTTATTTACTCTTTTCGCAGTTTGATTAAGAGTCTTATTATGGACCTTTGTTAAAGGTTAGTCAGAAGTCTATCAAACTATCCTGCACTATGGGGTATTTTTCTATGCCGCCAAAACCGCTTTTGCGTATTTCGGTAGGCCTTTATTTGCCAGTCAGAAGTCGATATTTCAATCTGTATCGAACCTGCATCAATGGTAGAAAGCATAGCAATACCGCGCTGTCGATATCGATTTGTTACATTCGGGTGTGGATGACCATAGTGATTTAAATATCCGGCTGCAATAAGCGCTAGATCAGGCGCTACCGCATCAATAAATTGGGCGGTCGACGACGTTTTACTACCTTGATGCGGAACCAGTAGAATATTAGCGGTTAGGTTCGCTTCATTTTTGAGCAAATATCGTTCAACTTGCTTTTCAATATCACCAGTAATTAGTAAAACGTTAGTACCATAATTTATTCGCAGTACGCAGGAACGATTGTTGCTGCCATCGGGAGTACCGATGTCGGGGCTGATAATTTGATAGCTCACCTCGCCTCTCGACCACTTTTGACCGGCGTTACAAGCGTTTGCATTGGGGAGCTTATCCGTGCGACTGGTCACTACATTTTCGGCTGGGAAAGTGCTCATAAGTTTTTCATAACCGCCTATATGATCGCTGTCGGCATGACTGATGATAAGCGTATTTACACGTTCAATACCGCGATAATTTAAATACGGTATCAATACTGCTTGCGCGGTGCTAAAACCACTTTGATAGGCTGGCCCAGTATCATAAACGAGAGTGTAATCGGCCTGCTCAATGACCATCGCCAGGCCCTGCCCTACATCAAGCAAGGTGACTATTAGCTTGTCATGACCCGACTTATCGATAGGCGCGAACACGGCTATTGCTATCAATATCCAGCTCCAACGCCGCCACCACCAGTTGCATAGATATGCAAGAATAATGACAAAGCAAGCCAGCACCGTGCAAAATGATAAAGGCATGGTTGCCGAACTAGCGAAGTTCAACTCACTCAACCATTGCAAAACAAAAAACACCCAATCGAAGAGTTGCTGCAACAAATTCAACAAAGGTTCAGCGAGCCAATGAATTTCCAATTCGTTCAACAAAACAGTGCACAGACTTAGAGGGATTAAAAATAGACAAAATAGCGGCACCGCCACCAAATTTACTATTGGCGAAACTAGCGATATTTGCCCAAAGAACACCATCACCAATGGCAACATTCCCAACCACAATACTGGCTGGAGTTTCAACAGAGCAAGAGTTTGATTTTTGCCCGCAGTATCTTCTTCTGATTGATTGTGTAGAGCAATAATTAATACCGCACCGCAAGATAACCAAAAACCAACGTCAAGAATGGAGTTTGGATCAACCACTAACACCAGAAATACGGTGATCAGAAGTACTTTGAGTAAGCTGGGAGCCATACCTCTAAAACGACATAATGTGTATACCGTCAACATAATGAAGGCACGTTGCGTAGAAACTGCAAAACCCGCTAAACCGGCATAAAAAAACGCACCGGCCAAACTGGGCAGCAATACCATGTGCTGGCATGGCATCCATTCAAATACTTTAGCGAAAGGCTTTAGTGCCCAGGTCAACAGCCACATCAAGGCCATAAACACCAAACCAACGTGCAAGCCGGAGATTGCCATTAAGTGACTGGTACCAGACATTTGTAACACACCGCGCTGCGTACTGCTAAGCCCAGACTTATCGCCGATCGCTAAGGCCAAAATAATTTGACTACCAACAGAGCTTTCTTGGAAAAACTGGGTGATGTTGTTTTTAATACGCCAACGCCACTCATTGAAAGGGAATACTATCGTGTTATGCAGGTTGAAACGATGTTCTGGCACTGCTAGCAAATTATTAGTTTCCTTAGTGCGTACATACCCCGTGGCGATTAGTCGATGTCGAAACAGGTACTTTTCATAATCAAATGCACCCCAACTTGCATAGCCATGTGGGCGTTTTAAGCGAACAGTGAAATGCCAATACTGATTTGGTTTAAGTTGATGTGGGCAACGATAACAACTTAGTTGCACTCGTTTATTTTTAAGAACTAGCAGGTCGTAGGTCTGTTGATGAGACCCTACTATCTCCTGTATTTCAAATACAAACCGTGTGTCGCCTTGATTGGATTGTGGCAAGCTCTTAATTTGCCCCTGTACTTGGATGGAAACTCGCTCGTAAGCGGGAGGTAAAACTTCCGTCAGCTGATTTGTAAATGCGTAACTAGACCAACAAAGTCCCGCGCATACTAAAGTGACTAACCACCACCTTTTCCAAATAAAGGACAGTGCAATCAGGAGCAGACAAATCAACAAAAGTGCAGCAACATTTAACAGTTCAGTCTGAAATAAAGGCAAACAAACGCCCACAAAAAATAAGGTTATCGCAGTCGCAGAGTGATTCTGACCGCTGGGTAGAAGCCAATTATTTAAATTATTCGTAAAATAATCATCGGTAATTCGATGATCCGCCGATAATACGAGCAAATACGAATACAACCTTTTCCTTAGGCTAGAGACAATAAAAAATACTCGACCCATTCTATGAATGGTCATACCCACCACCTCCTTGGTAGTTTATTTTCTGAATAATCCTTATTCAGTTATTTGTATACAGCAGTGCCACCTAAATCGGCAATATAAAGAGCCCTCAGCGTATCAAGAGCCCTCAGCGAACAAAGAGCCTTCAGCGTAGACGACCGAGGTCGTCAGATATAAAGAGCCCTCAGCGTAGACGACCG
>CAZJWW010000078.1:0-13001 GCA_964549895.1 uncultured Gammaproteobacteria bacterium | reverse complement strand
GTCCGCTGAAGGCTCTTGAATGCCCGCTGAGGGCTCCTGAATGCCCGCTGAGGGCTCCTGAATGCCCGCTGAGGGCTCTTGAGTATTCGCTAAAGGCTCTTTAAACAAGCGGTAACGCATATAGGCACGCTGCTCTTCGATATCAACGAAAAACATTTGCTCACCTTCTAGATGTTCGATCTCAGGTTTTATCATTTTAAATTAGGCCATTATCTAAAACTATTTTTATAGGCGCATTTTAAACTAAATCAGTTTTCCATAACGGGCGTTTTTCCATTACCAATAAAAATAGCTTACTCTTTAATATGTGGTCCAGCCAATGCTGAAGTCTTGGTAGACTTAGCTGGTCGAAAACCTCTTTATTGACGAAGGCAAACTGCCTTATAAACGGGAAAATAGCGATATCCAATGCGGTAAGTTTTGAGCTCTGCAAAAAGTACTTACCTGGCGCTTCTTTGTCTTGAGCATCTACCTCTTTACCCATTAACTCCTGAGCCTCAACTAAAGACGTTTCTAGTTTTTCCAAATAAACTAAACAATCTTCAAAATAGCTTTGTTGGCTGCACTGCGGGTAGCGTTCAAAGTACTTATACCGGTCAAGCTTTGATTTAAAACTTCCATCATTTTCAAGTATCAACTCATGGTCCAGACTGTGGCTTAACCATAAGTCAGGGTCGTTCTGACTGAGAGCCCATTGCATTACATCGATGCTCTCATCAATAACATCATCAGCTAGAACCAAAACAGGAACCGTGCCTTTGGAAGAAACATCCAACATCGCTTGAGGTTTGTCTTTGAGTAATATTTCTCGGTGTTCCACAGCAATGCCAGCATAGTGCAATGCCATTCTTGCTCGAATAGCGTAGGGACAGCGGCGAAAAGAATACAGTTTAGGTAAAAACAATTTTTAGCGGATTATTTATATCCAAATAACTTTTTGTCAATAATCGACTTGGCGGTAGACTCAGGCAAAGAATCCTCCCAATCACCCCGGCCATTTGGTAGTTGTTTGATCACTTCGCGAGCCGATATCTGTAAATTAGTAACATCAGTAATATCGGCGGAGACCATGGCACCATTGTGTATGAGATAGCGCAACAAATATTGCAAGTCGGGATCCACATCTACATTATCTAAAGTAATTAACTTACCGTCGCGAATGGTAGGATAAACATACACATTGGTATTGTCGGAAAACAGCTTACCAAATGCCTCTAAGATCCCCCCCTCTAATCCTTCGTAATACTTACTAGCAAATAAATAATCAAAATCAAGCACACTCAACATAATGCCTATACGATTAGGTGTGTATCGCCGAATCCATGAACGCAATCTAAAGAACCGCAAATAATCGGAAATCAATACTGAGAAACCAAGATCGTTCAGTAGGTCTACCCGCGCTAAAAAATCGGAATCCGCTTCTTCACCTTGGCCAGTTAATTCATTCATGGTGATTTCAGCAACCACTAGTATATTGTCTTTCTCTACTCCTTGTTCTTTTGCAAACTGGTCAACCGCCGCTTGCTTCATATCCAAATGTACTTTGGTCGGTGGTTTATAGGAACCACGAATTACCACTGGGTCTTTCTTACGCAAGGCAGATGCAGGCACAATCGAATGTCCGTCAGGATCAAACATGACTGCTCTGCAAGCCCAGCTGTGTATCAAATGTAAATTCATCAAACGATTTTCGACCGTTTCAAAATCGGGGCCCGAAAAATTAATTAAATCAATTTCAATACGCTTATCGTGGCCCATGCCGTCTTGCAGAGTATCAATGATTTTTTTTGGATCGTCGGCAAAGTGATAGGCGCCGTAAACCAAGTTGATCCCCAGTATCCCTAAGGCTTCAGATTGTTCATGGTTGGTATCGTCCAACATTCGAACATGCAAAATAATCTCACTGGCTTCACCTTCAGACTCTGTTTGTCGACGTACGCCAATCCAGCCATGACATTCGTTTTTTTGACTATAACTGCGCGCAGTAACAGTAGCAGCATAGGAAAAATAGCGCGTGCCAACTTCGCGCGTGCCTTGCAATCGTTTGATTAATAAATCGTATTCATGATGAAGCATTTGCTCACATCGTTCACGACTCACATATCGACCCGCTTTACCATAAACATCGTCGCTGACTTTCATATCGTAAGCCGACATGGTTTTGGCAATGGTGCCGGCAGCGGCACCAGCACTAAAGAATTGTCGCGCAGTTTCCTGACCTGCACCTATTTCTACTACGGTGCCGTAAATAGTGTTATCTAAATTAAGCTCAAGGGCTTTTTCAGCAGTCAGTTTTAAATTTTTCTTATTAGCAGCGTTTTTGTCCATAACAAAATTTAATTTTTATCAACAGCCCTGAGCGGGTTTAAATAAACAGCCCTGAGCGGGTTTAAACGAACAGCCCTGAGCGGGTTTTAATTAACAGCCCTGAGCGGGTTTTAACGAAGAGCTTTTAGCAATACAACGGCGTGCGCTTCAATACCTTCTTCTCTCCCCACGAAACCAAGCTTTTCGGTGGTAGTGGCCTTGATGTTAATATCTACGTCACTGGCCGCTACATCACTGGCTATATTTTGGCGCATTTGCGGCAAACTCTGTGCCAGCTTAGGAGCTTGCGCAACAATCGTTACATCCAAATTGCCAATTTTATAAGCGTGATCTTGCATCAACGTAGCCACATGGCGCAATAGTGTTCTACTATCGGCTCCCGCGTATTGTTGGTCAGTATCAGGGAAATGTTGACCAATATCACCCAAGCTCAAAGCGCCTAGAATGGCATCGCAGATAGCGTGTAACACCACGTCTGCATCTGAATGTCCGAGCAAGCCTTTATGGTGTTCAAGCTCGACACCACCTAATATGAGCTTGCGCTCAGAAACTAACTGATGAACGTCATAACCATGGCCAATCCTCATCATATTTTAATCTCAGAAGCTTTCTCATAGCCTTTCTTATAACCCTGCTCATAACCTTCCTCGTAGCCTTTTTCATAGCCGTTTTCAGCGCTATTGCTTGGAGAATTATCGATGGAGTTATCGTCAGTGCTTATAGAGTCATTCTCTGCATCACGTTCGTCATCACGCTTTGATTTTTTCTTTTTGTCAGCAGTGGCCATATCTATCACAGCACCACCGACTTTAAATGGGACCTTGGCGACGGCGATTGTTGTGTCTATCGCGGCACCGACGATCGTACTGCAGCCACTAAGAAAAAAAGTACAGAGAATGCCAATAAGAAGGCACTTAAGATCATGCTTTTTCATAGCACCATATTGTACGCGCTTTGAGCAAATAATTCGCTGCTCTTAAGCTTGATTAAGTAAGAACTCAGCGAGAGCTATATCTTCAGGGGTGGTTACTTTTAAATTGCGAGCATCGCTTTCTATCAGTTTTGGATGATAACCGGCCCACTCTAATGCAGAAGCCTCATCTGTAATCGCCACATTTTTTGTAAGAGCTCGTTGCAAGGAATCTTGTAGGAGGCCAAAACGAAACATTTGCGGCGTTTGTGCTTGCCAAATTCTTGTTCGATCGGTGGTCTCTAATATTGAGCATATCGCAGCGGATTCAGACTGAGCAACTTTTAATGTATCTTTAGCGGGCATCGCTAGAATTCCACCCACGCTATCGTTTTTTAAATCGGTGATTAATTTATTGAGTAATTTAGCATTCAGGCAAGGCCGAGCTGCATCATGCACGAGCACCCAATCATTTTCGTTCGCATAGTTAAGTGCGTTCAAACCGTTAAGAACGCTTTGTGCACGGCTATCACCACCCAGAGCGTTGCTAACACGCTTGTGTTTAGACAATGACGAGGTGGGCCATATTGTGTCATCTGCAGCGGTGCAGACAATTAACTGCTTGATATTATCATTATCAAGCAAAACGCCTGCGCTGTACTCGATAATCGCCTTATCACCAATCTCTATATACTGCTTGGGCAAAGCCTGCTGCATACGTTGACCAGATCCTGCGGCTGGCATTATTGCCCAAAACACTGCTTGTTTAGATTCCTCGCTGGTCATATTTAGTGGTTGTTGATTTGTTGAATTAGCGCATCGAAGCGCAACCCGGTCAGTGGGTTATTATTATCGAAACTCAGATCCGCCGCGGCTTCGTACAAAGTATAGCGTTCATTGTACAGTCGCGCTAAGGGATAGGTCGGCATTTTTACTAAGCCGCGGGTATCGATATTATTCATTCGAGTATTCAAAGTTTTCAAATCAATTTTCAAATAAACCATTAAGCCAGTAGTGCTTAAATGTTGCATCGCCGCATAACTATATACGGCGCTGCCACCCGTCGAGATAACATAATTGTTTAATCGTAAATTGGACAATATCTGTTCTTCCAGTTGTCGAAAAAACTTTAAACCACGGCGGTTAACAATGTCTTGAATAGATTTATTTTCTGACTGTTCTAGCAGATCATCGGTATCGATAAAGTTCATGTTCATCGTTTTGGCCAAGCGCCTACCCACCGTGCTTTTTCCCGATGTAGGCATACCAATTAAAACAATATTTCGACTCATATATCTAGCCACGACTCTCAATTAACGACGCCATAGTGTATAGAGAGCCCTCAGCATTTCAAGGCCTTAAGTGCGGAACCTATCGCTACACAAATAAAGGGCCCTGTGGCATAACATCGCCACAGGGCCCTTTAAAATCAAATATATAAAGCTCCAGCGTATTGCAAAAAAGAGCCTTCAGCGAAAAAGAGCCTTCAGCAATTAAGAGCCTTCAGCTCGGGCAATCAAGGTCGCCACGACTGAAAAGCAAAGTTTATTTAGCTAGCAAGCTTTTTTTGCTCTACTTCAGTTTTGTTGGCATTTCGTACAATCGATGCCAATACATCGGGGCGAATTCGAGAATCAGTTACCCAATCTAAATTCATGGTTCTGCTTTCAAAGCTCTTACCATCTTTATCGACAAAATATCGACCAAAGGCGACCGAATTTTTGACAATACTGGCAGAACCGATTCGAGTGTATTCAAATATAATACTTTTAGAAATACGTGCGTTCTCGCGAATATGGCATCCATGGCCAATCCAAGTAGGGCCAACTATCATTGCTCCCGCTTCGACCTTAGTTCCACTACCAATATAAACCGGCCCTTGAATTTCACAATTATCCCAGTCTATGTCGGTGTTTAAGCCAACCCAGATACCAGGTCTAACTTCAGTGCCAGGCATAGGAATAGTGCGTAATTCACCGTTCATTATTTTTTGGTTTGCTTCCCAATAATCGCTAATTCGACCAATATCAATCCAGTTAAACGGCAGATCAATAGCGTGCAAATTTAAACCCTTCTCGACAATTTTTGGAAACAAGTCACCGCCAATATCAAACTGTGTATCAGATGGGATCAAATCTAATACTTCAGGTTCAAAAATATAAATACCTGTGTTGACCTTATTTGAAAGTGCTTCTTCGACTGTTGGTTTTTCTTGGAAAGAAGTGATTTTTCCAGAGTCATCGGTTACTACCACTCCGTAGTCTACAACTTCTTCTTGCGGCACAGACAAAGTACAAATGCTTGCTAAAGCGCCACTCTTCCAATGATCTCTTACTGCTTTGGTAAGATCTAAGTCAATCAGAGCATCACCGCAAACTACTAAGAAAGTATCATCAAAAAAACCACCGAAATCTTGAATACGTTTTAAACCACCGGCCGACCCAAGAGCCGTTGATTGTATTTCACCGTCTTCGATATGACCTTCAAACGAGTAGCCAATTTCTACGCCTAAACGCTCTCCGTTACCGAAATAGTTCTCTATTTTTTCTGGCAAGTGACTGACATTGATCATGATTTCGTCGAATCCATGCCGCTCTAGTTCTTCAATCAGATATTCCATTACTGGTTTACCAATAATAGGAATCATTGGTTTTGGCATTTCGTTAGTTAATGGTCTGACTCGTGTTCCTTTACCCGCTGCAAGTATCATTGCTTTCATAATCTTATTCTCCCGTAGTTATGATCTTAGTTCTGATATTTAGTATGTTGTTCATCTGTAGGTATTTCCACAACAAATAGCTATGATGTCCGTCTCTTATCTTGTATCTCTCTTCTCTTGTATTAAGCAATCTGATTGTCTCAGACTACAATTACAGTTTAAAGAGACTAAAGTCTATAAAAAAAGCACTGGCATGACCATCTTAAACGTGGCGTTTAATGGATTAGTAACAAATTTTTACTCTGAAATTCTTATTAATCCGGTACTGCAGAAGCCACAAACACCATTCTTTACTTATATCCTTAAGCAAACTCAAGTTGATTGTCTTTAACTGAGACGGTTATCTTCTGGCCCAGCATGTATTCTCCTGCCAGTAGCTTTTGTGCTAATGGGTTTTCGACCAACTGCTGAATACTGCGTTTAAGTGGCCTGGCTCCATAGACTGGGTCAAACCCAGCTTGAGCTATCAAGTCGAGTGCCTCGTCGCTGATTTGTAGGTTTAATTCTTGCTGCGCTAAACGTTGGCGTAAAATTTCGATTTGAATATTGGCGATTGCCCTTACTTGGTCCTGCTGCAGAGCGTGGAAAACCACAATATCGTCAACTCTATTGATGAACTCAGGTCTAAAATGGGCGGTTACGCTTTCCATAACCTGCGCTTTCATGCTTTCGTAATCTAAAGTTTCAGAATTGCTGTTCGCTTCATGCACACGCTGCGAACCAAGATTGGACGTCATAATAATCACGCAGTTTTTAAAATCAACAGTTCGGCCTTGCCCATCTGTCAAGCGGCCATCATCGAGTACTTGCAGCAAAATGTTAAATACATCAGGGTGGGCTTTTTCGATTTCGTCTAACAAAATAACCGAATAAGGTTTGCGACGAATCGCTTCGGTTAGATACCCGCCCTCTTCATAACCTACATAACCTGGAGGTGCGCCAATCAAACGTGCAACCGAGTGCTTTTCCATGAATTCAGACATATCAATTCTGACCATGGCATCATCGGTATCAAACAAAAATTCAGCCAAAGCCTTTGTAAGCTCAGTTTTACCAACGCCAGTGGGGCCTAAAAATAAAAACGAACCTGAGGGCCGATTTGGATCAGATAAACCAGCTCTGGTTCGCCGAATGGCGTCGGCCACGGCATCGATTGCTTCATTTTGACCAATGACCCGAGCATGTAAACGATCTTCCATGGATAATAATTTTGCTCGTTCACCTTGCAACATTTTTGCGACTGGTATGCCTGTCCAATGTGCTACCACCTCGGCGATTTCTTCATCAGTAACATTACTGCGCAACAGTTGATTAGCAACACCGTCTCGTTCGTTGGAGTGCGCTTGCTTAAGTTGCGCCTCCAAATCAGGTACAACGGCGTATTGCAATTCTGACATCTTCGCTAGATTACCTGCACGTTGCGCAACTTCCATCTCTAACTTGGCCGCTTCTAATTCTTCTTTGATGTGTTGAGCACCATGCACTGCCGACTTTTCCGCTAACCAAATTTCATTCAGCTCGGCAAACTCTCGTTCCAGTTCATCGATCTCAGCCTGCAACGACTCCAAGCGCTTTTTGGACGCCTCATCGCTTTCCTTGCGCAATGCTTCTCGTTCAATTTTACGTTTGATAATTCGGCGCTCGAGCTTATCCATCGCTTCAGGTTTAGAATCAATTTCCATACGAATGCGGCTCGCTGCTTCGTCAATCAAGTCTATGGCTTTGTCTGGCAAATTTCGATCTGTGATATAGCGATGAGACAAAGTTGCAGCCGATACAATAGCTGGGTCAGTAATATCTACGCCATGATGCACTTCGTACTTTTCTTTTAATCCGCGCAAAATCGCTATCGTGTCGTCGACACTTGGTTCGTCAACAACAATTTTTTGAAAACGACGTTCTAGCGCTGCGTCTTTCTCAATAAACTGGCGATACTCATCGAGTGTGGTCGCACCAACGCAATGCAATTCACCGCGTGCCAGAGCAGGTTTGAGCATATTGCCTGCATCCATTGCACCTTCCGCTTTACCCGCACCCACCATTGTATGCAACTCATCAATAAATAAAATAATTTGTCCTTCTTGACTAGAAAGATCTTTAAGCACGGCTTTGAGTCGTTCTTCAAATTCACCACGAAATTTTGCACCTGCGATCAAAGCGCCTAAGTCCAACGACAATAAGCGCTTATTCTTAATGCCTTCTGGGACCTCACCATTGACTATACGTTGTGCTAAACCCTCCACAATGGCAGTTTTACCAACACCCGGTTCACCGATTAGTACTGGATTATTCTTAGTCCGCCTTTGCAATACCTGTACAGTGCGGCGAATTTCATCGTCTCGACCAATGACCGGGTCCAACTTGCCACGCTCGGCACGTTCGGTTAAGTCTATGGTGTATTTTTCCAGCGCTTGCATATTATCTTCAGCATTCGCATCGTCAATATTAGCGCCACCGCGCACGTCATTTATTGCTTTTTCTAAGGACGCCTTGGTAGCACCTGCCTCACGCAAGAGTACGCCTGCCTGATCCTTGTCCTTAATCAACGCTAATAAAAATAGATCACTTGAAATAAAAGAATCGCCGCGTTCTTGTGCGAGCTTGTCGGCAACATTAAATAAACGAGAAGTCTGTTGTGATAAATGCACTTCTCCCGCCTGGCCTTGAACTTGAGGCATTGCTGACAAAGCGCTATTGAGTAAATCACTGAGCGCTTTATCCTGCACGCCAACCCGAGCCAGCAAAGGTCTGACACTACCGCCCTCTTGCTGAAACATAGCAGCGAGCAAATGTACGGGCTCAATAAATTGATGGTCTTTGCCCACAGCAAGGCTTTGCGCGTCGGCGAGCGCCAATTGAAATTTAGATGTCAGTTTTTCCATTCGCATGGTGAACCTCGCTGTAATAAATTCAGTAAATCAGAGCCTCTTTTAACAAGACTCATTTAATATGTAAGGTGAACCATGAGAAAAACAAGGTGTTTTATCATTCACGGCGCTTTCTGGTATTCTGACGAAGTTCTATAAAAGCACAAAAGAATGGAACAATTCTTCATTAACCACATTATTTACGGTAAAAAATACTATGTCCTTGCCCTTACCATCACACAAAGTTATCGCCCAGTTAGTTGCATATTGTCTCGAAGAAGATGTTGGCGCCGGCGATGTTACTGCCAGATTGACACCCAGAGAGAACGAAATTGATGGCAAGATTATCAGCCGTGAGCAAGGCATTATCTGTGGTACCGCGTGGGTCGCCGAAGTGTTTGAGCAAATTGGCAAGCGCCACAAAACCACGCTTGAACTAAACTGGCATATCGCGGATGGCGACGTGGTTGAACCTGATCAAACCTTGTGTCGTTTCGAGGGTTTTGCCCACCCGATACTATCGGGAGAACGTACGGCGTTAAATATTATGCAGACGCTGTCCGGTACGGCTACCATCACACGCGAATATGTCAAAGCCATAGAACATACTAAAGCGCGCTTACTCGATACTCGAAAAACTCTGCCCAGTATGCGCGAAGCGCAAAAATACGCAGTGCTTTGCGGCGGTGGCGTTAATCATAGAATGGGCTTGTACGATGGCATTATTATTAAGGAAAATCACTTACGCAGCGGCAAGAGCCTAGAACGGATCGTGGCCGATGCCATTGCCTCTATGCCTGAAGGTGCCTTGGTGGAGTTAGAAGTAGAAACAATAGAAGAGCTTGAGCGCGGCTTAAATGCAGGCGCCAAACGTATTATGTTGGACGACTTTAGTCTCGAAGATATGCGCGAAGCAGTAGAGCTAACTGGGGATCAAGCCGTTTTAGAAGCATCTGGAAACGTTAACCTTAAAACCATTTCTGCCATTGCTGAAACGGGGGTCGATTATATTTCTTCGGGAGCGATCACCAAGCACGTAAAAGCTTTAGATTTATCTATGCTTTTTGATTATAAGTAGCAGCCAGACACCTCTAAGACTCGTCTTAACTAAATGAGATTGGAATAAATATAAACGAGCGAGTTGTTACATTTTAACCGCATAAAAATCGAGCAGCCTAGCACGAGACTGAAGTTGATATTGTTCAAGACTAATTTTGCTACAAGATTATTTAGTTCGAGAGATTTTATAGCAAGCTTTTCATTTTTAACTCGTTCTTACTTATGGTAACCACCGTGTTTAAGAATTGACCTCAAGAGCCAAATTTCCACTTTTACGATTCGTAATATTATTTCAACAATTTTATTTTCACTGTCTTTTTATATCCACTACTTATGAGTTTCAAATTTGATTTCTCTTCTAAATCTAAATAGGGATTGGTTGGCACAACGCTATGCGGGCATAATGCTAAGCGCGCTATTGGCAATTGCAGCCATGGCTATCGCCCTTCGTTACTCCGCCCCAGTAATGCTATTCGCCGTGCTAATTGGACTAGCCTTACGTCCAGCCTATGATTCTAAACCCATCCAGCCTGGGGTGAATTGGTGCGCTCGTCCGGTATTGCTAGCAGGCGTAGCCCTACTTGGTTTTAGAGTGGATTTGGGTATGCTTAGCGAAGCCGGGTGGATGGTACCAATGGTGGCTTTTGCGTGTTTATTACTAACCATTATAGCTGGGGCACTATTGGCCAAAATTATGGGCATGTCGTCACCGTTCGGCGTTCTGGTTGGTGGCTCGGTGGCAATTTGTGGTGTATCCGCCGCGGTCGCGATCTCTTCTGCACTCCCAAAAAGGGATACGACCGATCGTGAGCTGGCGCTTACAGTTGCTGGGGTTACAACCATGAGCACGATTGCGATGATCGCTTATCCGCTGATTTCCCAGCTATTTGGCCACACCGATGTTCAAGCGGGCATATTTATCGGAGCCTCTATTCATGATGTTGCTCAAGTGGTTGGCGCTGGCTATTCCATTTCTGAATATGCAGGAGACACCGCCACATTCGTGAAATTAATTCGTGTTTCGGGGCTGCTACCAGTGGTCGTCGCAGTTGGCCTAATCTATGGAGTAGGCAAGAATCAAAGTTATTCTGAACCAACTAAACCCAAGGTCTTGAACCATTTCCCACCCTTCTTAATCGCCTATATCATTATTGCTGGTATCAATAGCACCCACATACTTCCACAATCTATAGTCGACTTTGGGATCGAGTGTTCGCGCTATTTTTTGATTATTTCATTGGTAGCAATCGGTCTTAAAACAAACTTAAAGGATGTTGCTTCTGTAGGGCGTCAACCATTAATCGCGTTGATACTAACGACCTTATTTATGGCCAGCATCTCCTTATTGGCAATTGAACTGTTGTTTTGAACTATTTGAAAAGTTAGAAACTTTAAGAAAGAAATTCTTTTCGATCACCCTTTGTATTTCTTTCTATACCTATAGCGACCAGACTTACCGCTTCTATTTGTTGTTTTGCGCGAACGCCGATAGGCCAACAACAAAAATGCAACAACTGCGACGATAATCAGAGTGGTCATTGACATATGCCAGGTCGAACGCCAAATAGCGCTGTGCAAGATTGTCTCAAGAGCTTGGTCAATTAATGCATCCATTTCTGTATTATCGCATAATCGTATTATTTATATCTTTTGAATAAAACTATGCCTAAACCCACACTAATTCTAGGTTCATCTTCGCCTTTTCGCAAAGCGCTTTTAGAGCGCTTGAAAGTGCCTTTTGAAGTAGCCAATCCAGATATCGATGAAACACCATTAGAAGGTGAAGATCCCATCGCTTTGGTCGAACGATTAGCCATTGAAAAAGCACAGGCAGTGGCAGCGAATCACCCCAATAGTTTGGTTATTGGCTCAGACCAAGTCGCCTTGCACGGTGCGGAAATAGTCGGCAAACCACACACCCACGAACGCGCCGTCGAGCAGCTACGCGCGGCCTCAGGTAAAGAAATTAATTTATTCACCGGATTGGCGTTAGTTAATTCGAAGACAAAGGCTGTGCAGTCTGAAGTAGTACCCTATAAAGTGCATTTTAAAACTTTAAGCGAAGCGGTTATTGAAAGTTATTTGCGAAAGGAACAACCTTATAATTGTGCAGGGAGCGTGCGTTCAGAAGGTTTGGGCATTGCGCTACTTGAACGATTTGAGGGAGACGACCCCAATACTTTAATTGGCTTACCTCTAATACGCGTTATCGCCATGCTCGAGAAAGAAAACGTTTCAATCTTTGGCTAGCATGCTGAAAAAAATTACTCCTATTGTTATCACTTTTAACGAGCAAGCCAATATCGAACGCACGCTTAGCGGCCTAAGCTGGGCCAAGGAAGTTTTAATACTAGATAGTTTTAGTAGTGACGAGACTCTGGCAATATGTCGTCGATTTTCAAATGTGCGGATAGTTCAACGGCATTTCGATGATTTTGCAGGGCAATGCAACTTTGCGCTTCAACAAGATATTAAGACTGAATGGGTTATGTCAATGGACGCTGACTATGTGTTAACCGCCGAGTTAGTCAATGAGATAAACGAACTCGGCGAAAGCCCGTCTGCCGATGGCTATCAAATCGACTTCGATTATTTAATTAATGGTCGCTCCCTCAAAGGCTCGCTCTATCCTGCGCGCATCGTGTTGTATAAGAAGCAACTTGCTACATATTTGCAAGATGGCCACGCACATAAAGTAGCTATTAATGGCTCTCTTGACAGGCTCGTCGCTCGAATACAGCACGATGATCGCAAGCCATTTGGTCGCTGGCTTAATTCACAAAAAAACTATGCTCGTCAAGAGGCAACAAAACTCTCACAAATTTCGTGGTCGCAATTATCCTGGCCAGATCGCAGTCGCGCGCTCGGCATTGCGCCTTTACTGGTAGTCCCCTATTCCCTACTGATCAAAGGTTTGCTATTTAGTGGTTGGCCAGGTTTTATCTACACTGGCCAACGGTTTATAGCCGAGCTCTATTTACAATTAGCTCGGCTAAAGCTTTTATAGTCCAAGCGCCTATCGTTCAAAACAGTTATTTATGCAATACTCGTTCCAACCGGCCATCAAACACGCTGGCCAACCCCGCAGCTTTAGATACTCCAAAACAACCCAGAAAAC
>CAZJWW010000077.1:0-13212 GCA_964549895.1 uncultured Gammaproteobacteria bacterium | reverse complement strand
TTCAGTTTCATATTGAATCCTTTTAGAGTCGAACAATATCTAGATGTATAACAATATAGAGCGGTTCCCGAGGCCAAGCCTTACATCGCAGGTGAAATGTAATAATTAATTAATCAATGTGAATGAGGGTGTTTGCAGAAAATTGGTCTAGGCGACCGTGGAACAAAAATGATATTTATCTGTGTCCTCAACGCCTTTATACAGCTTTACACCAATAGATATAGGCTTAAGACATTACTTGAGCTAGAAGAGTCTTCCTAGTTCTGATTTGCAGTCCGTTTCGTTAAGGTGTTTAATCCTATCTCTGTGGTATAAATTTTCCCTGCAAACACATGTTCAAAATTGAAAATACGAAAAGCAAGATTACCTTAGGCTTAGTGATGGCTGTTTTTGTTAGTGCCTGCTCAGGACCATACACGCTAGACCCCAGCTTGAAAATAACTGAAGAGACGAAGTCAAAGTATGTGTTGACCGACAGCTATGCGAATCATCGTTTGCAACAACAAATGTTTAATTCATCCGGTGGCCAAATCGCGTATCTGGACGTTGGTCAAGGGCCAGCTATTGTTTTGTTACACGGTGTTCCCAGTTCGTCGTGGCTGTATCGAAAAATGGTGCCTCAGCTCCAAGAGAATTTTCGGGTAATTGCAGTGGATTTATTGGGCTATGGCAGTAGTGCCAAACCCGATTCTACCGAACTTAACTATTTACCAGCCTCTCAGGCCAATTATATTAGCGAATTGTTGTCAGACTTGAACATTAGCGATTACAGCTTGTTATTTCACGATATGGGCGGTTTGGTAGCCTGGGAAATGGTTACTGCTGATTTAGCTGGATCAGAACCTCGCATAGATAATTTGATGGTGCTCAATACCATCATTTCTGAGCAGGGCTTTAAACATCCTGGTGCCAAGAAAGGGGTTATTTCACGCGCTATGGCAAATGCTTATTCGAACAAACTTTCCAGCCCTGCGGTCGTAGAAATGACTTTTAAAAATATGGGTTTGACGAATAATGCGGAATTGAGTGCAAAAGAATGCATGGGCTATGTGGTACCCATGCAAGAAGGCGCATCAGATGCCTTGTATGATTTTTTCACCGGCTTTGATGATGCTCAGTTCGCTCGTCTCGATAGCCAGATAGCAGGCTTGAGCGCGTTCAAGGGCGATACTTTGGTGATGTGGGGCGAAGAGGATGAAGTGCTGACCACAGGTCAGATTCCGCAATTGCAGGAGGTATTAGATATATCCGATGAGAATTTGATTATTTACGAAGACAATGCGCATTTTTTGCCTGAAGAAGTACCTGAAGATTTGGTTAATCGAATTACTGCTTTCCTTTCTCTCAGCAAATAACATAAGCAATAACGTAAGAAATAACACCTGCAATTAACCCCTTAAGCCGGTTGACAGAAAGCGGCAATTGAGTGACCCTTACGCCGATTGCTAGCTCCGCTTTAGTTGCATAGACAGGATTAAAAAATGACAGATCAAAGTAGCCATGATTTCGGTGCGTCAGCCGACGCGATAGAGTTTCACTATGGAACTGGTAATGATTATTTCGCTCTTTGGTTGGGCGAAACCATGGCCTATTCATGTGCCTTATGGGACGATGATAATCCAGATCAAAGCCTTGATGATGCGCAAATGGCGAAGATCAATTACCACATTCAGCAAGCGCGTGCCGGCAAAGGCAAGCGAGTGCTAGACGTAGGTTGTGGTTGGGGTAGCGTGTTACAACCGCTGGCAAAAAGTTATGGAGTGGATAAGGCCGTCGGCCTAACCTTAAGCGATAGCCAAGTTGATTGGTTAAACGGCTTAGGTAACCCAGCCATTGAAGCTCATTTAGAAAATTGGCGAGACCATGACAGCAACGCGAACTATGATTCAATTATCTCCATAGGCGCATTTGAACATTTTGCTAAACTTGGATTATCGGCCGAAGAAAAGATAGAAATTTATCGGGAATTTTTTACGGCTTGTCACGGTTGGCTAAATTCTCGTGGTTATATGTCGTTACAGACCGTTGCCTATGGCAATTCACTGACTGAAGATTTTGATACTTTTATTGCCAAAGAAATATTTCCCGAGACCGATACCCCTAAGCTGGCCGAGATTGCCTCGGGTTGTGAGCGTTTATTTGAGGTAATCACTTTACGAAATGATCGCGACCATTATCGACGGACATTACGCGCGTGGTTTACTAAACTAAAAGCTAATCGTGAACGCTGTGTGGAGTTAAAAGGTGAAGAAGAAGTCACGCGTTTTGAACAATATTTGCGCCTCATGGCCTATATGTTTGAAGTGGGGGGCTTAGACCTTTATCGAATTACCTTTCGTAAGATAGATAATCCTAAAGGCGTGTAGAGTTTTATGCCAAATGCTTTATTTCTTAAGTTTTTCACGACTTAATTTTTTCACGCCTCAAGTTTTCACGACTTAAATTTCTTGCGGCTTAATTTTTTCACGGCATATTTTTTTCACGACTTAGGTCTTATAAAAATTCGGCTGTTTGCCATCTATCCACTCTCGTTTGGGGCGGCTCTTAAAGCGCTTGTGTACCCACAAATATTGTTCTGGGCATGCTCGAACCATGTCTTCAATGGCGAGATTCATTGCCGCAGCATCGGCTTCTTCATCACCACTATTAAGGTCTTGAATCGGTGCACCTAGCACTACTTCATAACCTCTACCCCACGGCAACATGCGATTGCGACAGGGAATAACCACTGCTTTGGTTGTCTGTATGAATTTTGACAGTGCCGGAGTGGTAGAAGCTAAGGTATTGAAGAAGGGCACAAATACACCTTTACGCATAGCGTCTTGATCGGGCGAATAAGAGAATGGGTAACCTTGATACAAAATCCGTAATAGCGTGCGCAGCGGTTGTTTGCGTTCAAACATAACGCCTTCTGGGCAAAAGCGTTGACGGCCACGCAGAGCAAGCGTATTTAATAGCTCGTTTTTCATATACTGATACATGCCGACCATCGGGCGTTCACGTTGCAGCGCTAAACCAGACACTTCGATCGCAATAAAATGGGGGCTAAGCAAAATTATATTCTGCTTAGCGGCCAATGCTTGGTCATAATGTTCGCGCCCCTTAATAGTCACCAAACGGTCAAATCGTGCTGGGCTTATCCACCAATTCATACACGCGCTTGCTATCGATTGACCAAGAAAGCAAAAGTGTTGGTAATTTATCCAATGTTGCTGGCCGCTGGATAATTCTGGAAAGCACAAAGAAATATTTTTAAGGGCAATTCGTCTTCGACTAAAGTGCAGAGCATAAAAAAGTGAACCAAGTAAGTAGCCAGCCATGGCTAACAGTGGCAACGGTAAAAAGCTAAACAAGCGCAGTAATAATAGGCCCGCCCAGGTCGGCCAATATTTAATAGCTGAATATTGTTTTAGTAGCTCAAAGCTCGTCCCCCTAAAACTATTTTGGTGTGCGGAGCCAGTCATAATAGGCGGCAGTCAGGGCGTTTTCGCTTTGTTCGCTGCATTCATCGCCTGCATAATTTTTTGTGGGCTTACTTCGATGGATTGTTGATATTTGATGGTATCTTTTTGGTGCATCTTGCGACAATAAAAATGGCGTTTTTTGCCGCTGGTCGTGCGTGGTATTTCGCGTGATTTAGCAAGCAATATTTTATTTATAGGAAAGGCCTCTTTGGGCATGGCAATGAGTAGTTCATTGATGGCCGAATCGTCAATTGGTGAATGACGTTCTACTAACACCACGATATCACTTTCAGGGTCATGAATATTGGAATCAAAAACAGCCACATGTTCGTGTGAGATATCCAGCAATTCTGCAAGTTGTTCTTCTAGAGCGCTGACCAAATAATTTTCTCCATTGCGGATAATCAAATTTTTAATACGTTCTAAAATATATAACTGGCCCGCAAAAATCACTCCCATATCGCCGGTTCTTACATATTGATTTGCAAAGCGTTCAATCATATCGCCAGCGCTACTAGAGTTTTCATTTCCCCAAACATAACCCATAGCAACCGAGGTTCCGCTAATGGCTATTTCGCCGGCAATGCCTTCCTCTTCGATTAGTTTGCCGTCTTCATCAACAATTTCGATCGACATGCCTTCAATGGCCTTACCGGCCGTACAAACCGCAATATTTTCACTGGCGTCATAGCGTTCCAATTCTTGCTCAGAAAAGGTCAGCGTATCGAGAATCGTGATTTTTTGCCCGATGCCAATGGCATCCGCGTCCAAACAAATAAACTGTGAAACCTCATTTGGGTCGGCCATGCTGGTGATAATAGTGGATTCGGCTAGGCCATAAGCCGGGCGGATAATTTGTGGACCAATTCCAGCGTTTTTGAACTTTTTTAAAAACGAATCAATGGTCGAAACTCGAATCGGTTCTGCGCCAATAAATAGATGCTTTACATGGTTTAAATCTAATGCATCTGCATCTTTTTCAGAGACTAATCGGGAACAATAATCAAAACCAAAATTAGGTGCGGTGGCAATAGTGCATTTGTGTTCCGCCATGCCTTTCATCCACACCGAGGGGCGTTTAACAAACTGGGTGGGAGTCATGATAAATAATGGATAATCATTGCCGAAGCTGAATAGCACCGTGCCAACCAGACCCATATCGTGAAATAGCGGCAACCACGTTGTCATGATTTCATTTTCATCCATCTCTACGGCGCGACGAATACCACGTACATTGGCAATAATATTGCCATGCGAAATCGAAACCGCTTTGTGATCGCCGGTTGATGAGCTGGTGGTTTGAAAAAAAGCGATGTCGCTCGCATCCGGAGCGTAGTCGTTAGCAGACTCTGTTAGGCTGTCCCACTCTCCGAGCGGACTATCACTGAGACGCACCACTTTAATTTCTTCAGGAATGTGATCATGAAACTTTTCGGTCAAGCCTTCTTCTAAAATCAGCAAGGCAGGGTGCTCAAACATGAAGCCCCAGTGTTTTATGCGTTCCGACAATGCTTCATGGCTACCCAAAGATAGTGGCATTGGGAATATCATTGGAATCGCACCGACTGAAATCGCACCATAAAAAGCAATTAAGGTGGCGTAAGGTGTGTGACAGGCTATCATCACTACGCGCCCATAAATATCCTCTGCATGCTCACAGTGTTCGATTAATTTGGCACCAAAGGCGAAGGCTCGCTGACTTAATTCGCCATAGCCGACAGGATGATAAATTTTTTCTGAGCCATTCCAACAGTGCAAAGCGGATTTTGCACGTGGATTGGCGACGTGCTCATTCATGACCTCAAGTAAGGTAGATGTATGTAAATGGGCCGACATGACTATGGTAGAAAGATCAGTGGTAAGCGGTGTGTAAATGTGAGTTTACGAGCCTTGTATTTAATTACAAATGGATTCAATTGGGAATGGTTTGAATTATAGATCGGTTTGTATGTGAATGCCTTGCGATAGGGGCGGATTGTAATAAGGCAATGAGATCAAGGCGGTGTTTAGCTGTGTTAAGCTGATTTGGATTCTATAATTTTAACGATGTCATCAACCGTAGCGACGTTTGCAGATTCGGCGTCGGTGAGTTCAATATCGAATTCCGTTTCGATGACCAAAATTAGCTCAATGCGCGCGAACGAGTCCAAGCCACTGCCTTCTAAGTTTAATTCTGGCGAAATATCGTCTGCCGTTAACTTAGTTTTTTCGGCAATCAGGGTACTTAAGCGGGTGTAAATTGGGTTGTCATCGCTCACGGGAAACTCCAGTATTTTTGATTATTTGAGATGGGCAAAGAAGCTTGATAGACAAAATAATTATCAGCTTTTAAGCGTTAAGGACTATGTCAAATATTGGCTCTTTAGTAAAGGTATCAGGGACGTTTTGACATGCTGTGAATGGCTTTTTAGTTTATGCTAAAACCTTATTCATTTCAGGACTGTATTGGAGCTAGTTTTTTAAACCATTACAACCGTCGCTAACCCCAGTATTACTGTCACAGTATTACTACCATCGCATGTAAATGTTATGAAAAAAGACACTCAGTTAACGATCACTGGCCGGCGTAAAAAATACACCGGTGTTGCAGTAAATCCGCATCTAGTCCGGGCTTCCACGATTGTATTCGACACAGTCGAAGAAATGCACAAAGCCACAGAAGAACGGTATCGTGGCACGGAATATTATGGCCGGATAGGCACTAGCACTACGTTTGCTTTTACCACCGCTATGTGTGAATTGGAAAACGCCGCCGGTTGCTATGTTTATTCCTGCGGCTCGGCCGCAATTGCAGGGTCTTTGCTGTCGTTTTTATCTGCGGGTGATCATTTACTGATGGTTGATTCTGTTTACGAACCCACCCGAGAGCTTTGCGAAGAGACATTGCACCGCATGGGAGTAGAAACCACGTATTATGATCCTATGATCGGTGCCGATATTGCTAAATTGATACAGGACAATACGGCGGTAATTTTTTTAGAATCTCCTGGCAGTTTGACCATGGAAGTACAAGATGTACCTGCAATTGTAGAAGTAGCCAAACAGCATGAATTGGTGACCATGATCGACAATACTTTTTGTACCCCCATTAACTTTCAAGCCTTGAATTTTGGTGTGGATGTAGCCATACATTCGGCCACCAAATATATCTGCGGGCATTCGGACGTTATGCTTGGTGTTGCCAGTGCAAATGAGCGTTGTTGGCCACAGTTGCTCAAACAAAGTCATACGCTTGGTTATTCCGCATCGGTAGATGACATCTACACAGCTGCGCGGGGTTTACGTACTTTGGGTGTTCGACTCAGAGAACACGACCGCAATGCATTGAAAGTGGCGAATTGGCTAGACGAAAATCCTTTAGTAGATCGTGTATTGCATCCTGCCTTTGACAGCTGCCCTGGCAGTGAATTTTATCGGCGAGACGTGAATGGCGGCAATGGCTTATTCTCGTTCGTGTTAAAACAGTCGAACGAAGCCGCGATGACCGCCATGTTGAATGGCTTTCAATATTTTAAAATGGGTTTTTCATGGGGAGGCTACGAAAGCCTAGTGCTGGCACCAAGTGATTTTAGTCAGCGACGCACGGCTACAAAATGGGCAGACAACGGGGCAATAGTGCGATTACATATTGGCTTAGAAGACCCTGAAGATTTGATCAATGATCTTGATCAAGGCTTGCAGCGTTTTACAGAAATAGCTGAGAATTCTAATGGCTGAGTGGCCGAGTTTACTGCCGGCGTTAGTCGCGATTGGTTTCGTTCTTTGGAAGCGAGAAGTAACAGTGGCTTTGGTGTTGGCTATCTTTACATCGGAAGTGTTGCTGGCCTTGTACGGCGGTGAGACTGCGGCTTGGTTATTACCATTTAGCGGTTTTATCGCCAGTATCGAGCGAGTGGCCGCGGTGTTTACAGACGGCGGTAACGCGCGGCTATTATTGTTTTGTGTATTAATTGGCGCGCCGCTAGCCTTGATGAGCGCCAGTGGTGGAGTTAACGCCACGGTACGGCTATTAATTAATAGCGGCGTTGCTACTAACGCACGGCGTACTGGCCTTATGACCTTTGTGACAGGTGTGGTTATTTTTATTGAATCTAACCTAAGCGTGCTCACCGCTGGCATATTGTCACGAGGTTTATTTGATCGCTTTAAAATGAGCCGCGAGCGATTGGCTTTTATTATTGATTCTACTTCTGCCCCTGTTTGTATTTTAATTTTATTGAATGGCTGGGGTGCGTTCGTGCTTGGAATCCTCGCTCCATACGATTTGCCAGCCACTGCCGTATCAATATTGATCGCGACCATACCATTAAACTTTTATGCGCTCTGCACTTTGTTGGTGGTTTTTTACACGGTTTGGACCGGGAAGGTATATGGGCCATTAGCGAGCCTTGAGCAAAGTCGAGAAGGTGCTACGCCAGCTGAACCTGCGGCGCAAACGGAAACTATAGAAGCAGAGATCCAAGCTGAAAATCAGCAAAAAGTTAGTGGTCGCGCCCGCGATATGCTGGTACCGCTCAGCGTGTTAGTCCTAGCCATGCTTTTCTTTATGGCTTGGACAGGCAAAGGGGATCTGTTTGCAGGCAGTGGTTCAAAATCGGTACTGTACGCTACTATTCTTTCATTGTTGGTGCTGTTTATCATGTTGTTGGGTCGGCCCAGAGTAGCAAATGGTGAGAACAATGATAACGAAAGTGGCTCACACCAAGAAGGTAATAACCAAGACGGTAACCAAAAGTACAACTTCAAAAATTTAGTGGAAGTGAGCTTTAAAGGCATCGGAGAAATTTTGCCCTTGGTGGCAATTTTATTATTGTCGATTGCGCTGGGAGCCAGTGTTAAGCAACTTGGCACGGGTATTTTTATCTCCGGCTTGGTGGCCGATTACTTACCGTTATTTCTGGTACCAGCCATGGTTTTTATTGCGGGTGCTTTTGCGGCATTTACCACGGGCACATCGTGGGGCACCTTTGCCTTAATGGTACCCATTGGCATGCCAATCGCCCTAAACCTAGATTTACCGCCATCACTATTACTCGCCGCAGTACTGGGCGGCGGTGTCTTTGGCGATCACTGCTCCCCGGTTTCAGACACCACAGCTGTGTCATCAATGGCGGCGGGCTGCGATATTCTTGACCATGTTCGCACACAATTACCGTACGCCTTTTTTTGCGGCGTCTTGACGATTATCGGCTATGTGATTGCCGGTCTGTTGGTGGTTTAATTGGGAATCCTGTTTTATGTGTACGAAAGATTAACGATATTGTGAAACTAAAAAATATTAAAGGCTCGTGTCATTGTGAATCCGTCCAATTCGCAGTCAGTGCGGAGGTCTCAGAACTTACAACTTGTGATTGCTCTATATGTACACGAAAAAACGCTTTAATGATTAAAGTTCATGAAAGCGAAATTTCCATACTTAAAGGTGAGGAGCTATTAAGCACATACACTTTTAATACGAATACTGCGCAGCACTATTTTTGTAGCATTTGTGGTATCTACCCGTTTCATCGTAAACGAGTGACGCCAGATTATTTTGGTATCAACGTGTACTGTCTTTCTGATTTTAACTTTCAGGCTCTATCTGTAAGGAAAACAGATGGCAAGGGCATGTCCTAATTAACAAAGAAGGGCTGGACGCTTAACAAGTTGATTCTCCTTGGATCGGAGTCTATTTAGGTCTAGTCGCTTTTAGTACCTTACCAATCTTGGAGTAGTTGCTCCCGCCCAGTCTAGCAAGCGGGTCTAGTGCACTAGCGTCAATCTGAAAGCGGCCTTTTTCATTATCTACCAATAAATGATCGCTGACCGTGATGCTGCTAATTTCCCCATAGATGACGGCTTGTGGGGCATTGCCGATTTCATCAATCCTATAACGCGTGCAGGCTATTGCTAGGTCGCAGTCGGCTATTCTCGGCAAATCAAACCCATCTATCTCGCTTAATTCAAGTTTCGCAACATCCACCTCAGATTCACCATGGGCAAGTGTCGCTGACGTGGCATTAACTTGGTCGATATGACGAGTGCTGGAAATGTGCACCACAAAATGATCACGCTCTCGAATATTGACTCGAGTGTCTTTTTCCTCAGCGGCATCTTTCTTGCCTATCGAAAGCATTAAAAGCGGGGGGTCGCTGCAGATTCCAGAAAAGAAAGAGAAGGGCGCCACATTAAACGAGCCATCACCATTGTCTGATAAAACCCAGGCGATGGGTCGTGGCACGATCGTTTGGGTCATCGCGCCATAAATTTGGTTGGGTGTTAACTGATTAAAGTCGAGTTTCATATTAGGTTTCCAATTCTTCCCATCTAGCAAAAGAGGTCTCTAGGGTTTCCTGCAGGGATTTTAGTTGATTACCAACGTCAGCGATCACTGATGCGTCCTGTTGGTAGAATTCCGGTCTGGCCATTTGATGTGTTAGTTCTTCTATTTGTGTTTCTAGCTCGCTAATCTTTTTGGGTAGCAGGTCCAATTCTCGTTGCAGATTGTAGCTGAGTTTTTTGCTTGGTTTCGGTGCAGCAGTCGCTGTAGTTGCTTCTTTGTCTTGTTCTTTATCTTTCTGAGTATTCCGCTCCGTTTTACCCTCGTCTCGTTTCTGTCTCAACCAATCTTCATAGCCACCTATATATTCATATACTTTGCCATTCCCTTCAAACGCGATAGTGCTAGTCACGACATTGTTTAAAAAGGTACGGTCATGACTGACGAGCAATAAACTTCCTGAGTAATCCATTAATAATTGCTCTAATAGTTCGAGCGTCTCATAATCTAAATCATTGGTGGGTTCGTCCAGTACCAAAAAATTAAACGGCTGCGTGAACAACTTGGCCAACATTAACCGATTACGCTCGCCCCCAGATAGCTTCGCTGCGGGTGCTCTGGCCCGCGCAGGACTAAACAAAAAATCCTGTAGATACCCCATAATGTGTTTGCTTTGACCATTAATGGTTATTTGATTGTTGCCGGACACATTATCTTGCACACTCAAATCGTCGCGAATCGCGGAACGGTGTTGATCAAGATAGGCGACTTCTAAGCTGGTACCAATTTTTATTTTGCCGCTATTTGGCTTAATCTCGCCGGTGAGAATTTTAATCAGTGTTGATTTTCCACAGCCGTTGGGGCCGATAATGCCGACTTTATCACCACGCAATAGCGTGCATGAGAAATCTTCAATTATCACACCCTCGTCAAACGATGCATGCAGGTTCTGCGCTTCAATGACTATTTTGCCAGATTTGCCACTTTGGTTTAGTTTGATACTCACCGTACCTTGACGTTCACGCCGTTGGCGACGTTCCTCGCGCATTTTCTTCAAGGCTCTTACCCGCCCTTCATTGCGAGTGCGGCGTGCTTGGATGCCTTGTCGGATCCAAACTTCTTCTTGAGCTAAGCGTTTATCAAATTTGGCGTTATGCCTATCTTCTTCTTCGAGAGCCTTGGCTTTAGTTGCTAAATACGTTTGAAAGCTACCGGGGTAAGAGGTAATTAAACCGCGGTCAAGTTCAATGATTCGAGTACAAAGAGCGTCAATAAAACTACGGTCATGCGAAACAATAATAAGCGTTACATTGAGCGAGGCCAGCAAGTTTTCTAGCCATAAAATTGTATCGATGTCTAAGTGATTGGTGGGCTCGTCAAGCAGTAATATATTGGGTTCCCTTACCAATGCTTGCGCCAGTAAAACGCGGCGTTTCATACCGCCAGAGAGTTGTTTAAAAGGCGCAGTGGGTTCCACATCGAATTTAGAGCACAGGGTCTTTACCTGCCTATCCAGCGTCCAGCAATCTTTCTCATTTAATTGATGCTGTAGCGCATCATCTTGGTCGCCATCTAAATAAAACCTAGCGAGCAATTGTCCACGCTCAGCGTCGCCCATCGCCACTACGCTGCGAATATCATAGTCAAGGTCGGTGGGTACCTCTTGCAGCAAGCGACCAGTTATAGCACCTTGTTGAATAATAATTTCGCCTTCATCGGGCGCTATTTCGCCATCAATCAGTTTAAGCAGGGTAGATTTGCCTGCGCCATTGCGGCCAATCAAACCGATGCGCTCATTAGGTTCGATAATTAAATTGGCTTGGTCTAGAATAGCGTCAGCACCGAAACTAACGTTGACATTTTTTAGAGTGATCAGTGACATGCAAAGAGCAGAATTATTAGGGGAATGTAGAATGCTAAGCGGCTCGCAGTTTACCACTAAAAACAAACCATGACGTATTGAGAGAAACCAAATGCTAGTAGAACAAATACCGGTTAATAATAATCTGCGTAATTATATGTACCTGATCGCCTGCCCAGAAACCTTAGAGGCCGTAGCTATTGATCCGCTTGATCATGCCTTAGCACTAAAGCGTGCCGCTGAACTTGGCTGGACTATCCGAGGGGTGATAAATACCCATGAACACCATGATCATACTGGTGGTAATGAGCCAGTTATTGCGGCTACCGGCGCCACATTGTATGCGCATCATCAAGCGCTCAATAAAATTAAAAATGTTGACGTGGGGCTGAAGGCGGGTGATGCCGTGCAAGTAGGTAGTTCAATGCGTTTGATATCGCTTGATACGCCCGGACATACCTTTTGCCATACTTGCTTATACTATGAGGGTGAAAGCTATGAAGGCGATGAAAAACAAGACCTTGAACCGGCCATTTTTTGTGGAGATACTTTGTTTAATGCAGGCGTAGGAAATTGTCACAATGGTGGTAACCCTGAAGCTATGTATCAAACCTTTGTGGAACAATTATTTGTGCTTCCAGACGAAACAAAAGTTTATCCGGGGCATGATTATATTATTAATAATTTGTTGTTTACCTTAGATCGTGAACCCAATAATGCCGCTGCCAAAAGCCTACTTGCAGCGATGCAACAATGGAGCGGTGAAGCGCACTATATTTCTAATATCGCGATGGAGAGGATGGTCAATAGCTTTTTTCGCCTGAGTAGTGAGGAAATTATCTCGCTACTGGGGAAGACTTTTGCTGATTTTCCTAGCGAACCCAGCGAGCAAGAGGTATTTTTGAAGTTACGAGAATTGCGTAATTCTTGGTAGCTCGCTTTCTCTTCCACTATTTCCTAAAAAACAAAGGTAATTAATATGAAAACTGCTTTAAGCAGCATTGTTATTTTTGTATTGCTCAGCAGCAGCGTCGTTTTTGGTCAAAGGGAATACGCCCACGGCAATGGTGCTCTGGAAATATTCGATGACGAAGGGATGGCAGCTTCGCCGCAGCGCTTGTATTAATATTTCTCTTTATCTTTTCATAGATCCAAAGAACTCGGCATTGGCCTTAGTGGCTTTAAGCTTATCTAGCAAAAATTCAATGGCTTCTATCTCGTTCATTGGATGCAACAATTTGCGTAGTATCCAGATCTTTTGTAATTCTTCAGGGTCAATTAACAATTCTTCGCGACGCGTCGATGACTTGTTAACGATAATAGCTGGGTAAACGCGTTTTTCGGCGATTTTACGTTCTAAATGCACTTCCATATTACCGGTGCCTTTGAATTCTTCGTAAATTACTTCGTCCATTTTGGAGCCAGTCTCAATGAGAGCGGTGGCCAGAATGGTTAAGCTGCCGCCTTCTTCGATATTACGGGCTGCGCCAAAGAAGCGTTTTGGGCGTTGTAACGCATTGGCATCAACACCACCCGTCAGTACCTTGCCTGAAGCGGGTGCAACAGTGTTGTAGGCACGCGCTAAACGAGTAATAGAGTCGAGCAAAATCACCACGTCTTTTTTGTGT
>CAZJWW010000076.1:4789-13569 GCA_964549895.1 uncultured Gammaproteobacteria bacterium | reverse complement strand
CAGTTCGTTGCAAGCGGATGCCCCCGTGCTTTGTCAATTACTCGTCGTACTTACAAATACGCCCAGGGCCTAATATCTCGATCACGTTTTCGATGGTACGAAATTTTATCTTGCAGTTTTTGCGTAACCGCAATTGGATCTAAGCCCTCTATCAACATTTCTTTATCTGTGTCACTAATGTCGAATTTGATGGCGAGCTGATTTGCGAATACAGTTTGCTCAGGCAGATTAACAGCTACTTCTATTGCGTTTGTATTAATAATTTTTTCTATGCTCTGTTTGCTTAATGCGACAGGCAAAATACCGTTACTAATACAATTTCTCTGAAAGATATTGCCATAGCTTTCAGCAATTAGGCACCGTACACCGAATTCCTTGAGCGCCCAGACCGCGTGTTCTCTTGACGAGCCGCAGCCAAAATTATTACCGCTAATAATAATAGAGGCTTTATTACAAGGTGTTTGGTTTAAGATAAAGTCAGGGTTTGCTGTTCGGTTTTTTTCGTCCAAGTATCGCCATGCAGCGAATAGTCCATCCGCTAGGCCAGTCTTGGTGATCCCCTTCATCTCGCGTGAGGGAATGATGGCGTCAGTATCGATATTGTCACGCAAGATAACAGCAATAATACCGTGGTGCTCGATAAATTTATCCATAGTTTATACTTCTTATAAAGCCTTCACAGGCTGAGACAGCTACGGTTAACGGACTGGCAAGGTGAGTGCGGGTTGCGGGGCCTTGGCGGCCCTCGAAGTTTCGGTTGGTGGTTGATATCACGCGCTTGTCAGGCCCGAATGTATCACCGCCCGCGTAAAAACACATAGAACAGCCTGATTCGCGCCAATCGAATCCTGCAGCAATAAAGACTTTATCGATCCCCTCGGCTTCAGCTTCGCGTTTTACGCGACTGGAACCGGGAACACACACAGCCGCAACATCTTTAGCGACTGTTTTGTCTTTTAAATACTCAGCGACCACACGTAGATCGCTTAGTCTGCTATTGGTGCACGAACCAATAAAGGCCGCATCGATTTTAATATCGCTAATATTAGTACCCGGCGTTAATTGCATGTAACTTTGCGCTTTGTACATGGATTCGCGCCTTTTTTTGCTGTGCTGAAGTTCGGTGGTTGGGTCGGGAACTTGACCGCTGATAGGGGTCGCGTCTTGTGGGCTGGTTCCCCATGTAACCGTGGCTTCAATCTCGGCACAGTTGATGGTTACTTCTTCATCAAATACCGCGTGATCGTCGGTTTTTAGCGTGCGCCAGTGTTCGAGTGCTTGTTGCCACTGCGGACCGCTTGGTGCGTAGTCTCGCCCTTTAATATAGTCGAAAGTAGCTTGATCGGGCGCTACTAAGCCGGTAAAGGCAGAAAATTCGACCGCCATATTGCACAACGTAAGGCGTGCTTCGATTGGTAGGGCTTGAATTGCTGGGCCAGCAAATTCCACTGCATGATCGGCCCCTCCGCTCGTGCCCAGCTTGCCGATTAGATGCAGAATCATGTCTTTGGCGGTGACGTCGTTGGCAAGATTACCGACAAAGTTTACGCGCATGGTTTTTGGTTTGATTACCCGCAAGGTTTTAGTTACGAGCGCATGTTCGGCATCCGTTGAGCCGATTCCCCAAGCTAACGCACCTAAACCTCCAAGCGTGCAAGTATGGCTGTCGGGGCACACAATAGTGATGCCGGGTAGGGCAATTCCTAGCTCTGGTGAAACCACATGGACAATACCTTGGTTTTTATGCCCGAGATCAAAAAGATTAATACCCGCTTTTTGGGCAGACTCGCGGGTTACGGTGATAAACGTTTCTCCGCCGGGCATCTCTGTTTTATCGGTCCGTCCAACTCGAGTACTGACAATATGATCCATGGTGCAAAACACATCTTTAGGGCTAAGCACGCGAAGCTGGTTTTCTTCTATGCTTTTTAATGCAATGCCACCGGTGCGCTCATGCAAGAAAATACGATCAATATTCAGCAGATAGGCTCCGTCTCCGATTTCCACTATCTCATGAATTTGCCATAGTTTTTCAAAAAGTGTATTCGACATTGTATGCAGCGATACCGCTTGCTTACCCCGATCATTTCAATTGGAACATAAAGATATAACATTATATCATTTAAAGCAAAAGTTGAATGAAACTCACACCGCCAGCTTCGGAGTACCTGCTTTTAAGAAAAAAATATCCCGCGGCAAGCCACGGGAAATTTAACTATTACACGGGAGTCAAAGATTGATAACTGCTTGTTTTGAAAGTGTTAAATTATTACAAGGATTTATAAGTTGAAACATCGCGACAACCTGAATACAATATAAAAGATATAAACACCTATCAATAAGACAAATAAGCGTAGATTAACCGTTTATATAATTAAGAATCGAACTATTTGCCTTATATTTTTGACTATGGGAGGCCAGTCCTTTTGCCAGAAATTTTACTTTTAAGTGCCACTGCGGGCGTTATTGCTATGGTACACACATTGCTTGGTCCAGATCATTATCTGCCCTTTGCGGCTTTGGCTAAATCGCGTAAATGGTCCATGGCAAAAACGATACGCATTACTTTGTATTGCGGAATAGGTCATATAGTTGGCTCTATTGGATTGGGTGTGGTCGGTGTCGCAATTGGTGCGCAACTGACCTCATTGACCTGGATCGAAAGTGTTCGTGGTGATTTAGCTGCGTGGGCCCTGTTGACATTGGGTATGGTTTACTTGGGCTGGGGCTTACGACACGCCTATAAGAATAAAGCCGATATCAAACATGGTATGTTACATGGGCATCATCACATTAAGCTTAAAGGAGATCATGCCGACACTGCAAAGACCTTGCCCTCCAGCACGTACTGGGCGCTCTTTATTGTGTTTGTACTGGGACCATGCGAAGCACTGATACCTCTACTGATGTACCCGGCTGCATTAGGCAATGTTTGGGTCGCCGCAATTGTGTCAATGGTGTTTGGAATTGTAACGGTCCTGACCATGTTATTGGCCGTGATCGTATCAGTTTGGGGTTTGGCTTTTATAAAGTTACCCAAGTTCGAGCGATTTAGCCATGCGCTTACGGGCACCACTATTGCTGTGTGTGGTGCATCAATACTTTTCCTCGGGCTTTAATTTAATTGGTGAACGGGTATTGCAAGGCGATAGATAATATTCATATATGAGAATTTAAAATGAATGATGTTTACAAAGCGATTGATGCAGTAGTCAATATTTGGACGCATGAAGCGCTTGCCTGTCGACCTGATTGGACCGATGATTTTTTTGTCGGCAAGGTTAAGGGTAAACATGACAGTAGCGGTATTAGTTTAGAGAAAATGATCGATGACATGGATGAAGCTGGTATTCAGCACGGGTTTTTAGTGGCAGCCAAGGCGGGGCGTGTCGGCTTACCCGCTTGTTATCACATGCCACCTGAGATAGTGGCTAAGGCGGTAGACAGATACCCCGACCGTTTTTTTGGCTTACTTGGCATCGATCCGTTTACCGGCATGGATGGTGTTCGAGCCTTGGAAGATGCGGTTACCAATATGGGCTTTATTGGCGCACACCTCTACCCACACTGGTTTGATTTGGCACCCAATGAAGCCAGATATTACCCTTTTTATGCCAAGTGCATTGAGCTAGATATCCCGATTCAAATGCAGGTGGGTCAAAGCCTAATCTATTCTAAGCAACATCGATGCCGCTCAGTGGGTAGGCCTATTTATTTAGATGATATTGCCTGTGACTTGCCGGAGCTAAAATTGATTGGCACGCATGTTGGTATTCCTTGGCATGATGAAATGATTGCCATGTCGTGGAAGCATGAAAATGTCTATATATGCACCGATGCGCATAGTCCCAAATATTGGCCAGAAAGTGTTGTTAAATATTTGAATTCCTACGGACAAGATAAGGTTATTTTTGGTAGTGATTTTCCGGTGCTGCGATTTAAGCGCACCCTTGAAGAAATTGATGAGTTCGATTTGAAGCCCCAGGTTCGGCGCAAATTTTTACGCGACAATGTGATAAAAATATATAACTTGGAGGCTAAAGTATGATGTCAGAGTCGGCTAATCAAGGACCATTGTGCGGGGTGCGGATTGTTGAATTAACCAGCGTGGTTTTAGGTCCCTATGCATGTCAAATGCTAGGCGACCTAGGCGCCGATGTTGTCAAGATAGAACCACTAACTGGCGATACCAATCGCCACCTTGGGCCGTTCTCTAAAACGGAGAATATGCGCTCGATGTACTTGGGATGTAATCGCAATAAGCGTTCTGTTTCTCTAGATCTTAAGACCGCCAGCGGTAAATCAGCTGCTTTAGAAATCATTAAAACAGCCGATGTGATGATTCATAATTTTCGCCCCGCCGCGATGCAACGTCTTGGCTTAGATTATGATGAAGTAAAACGGTTAAGTCCTGAGATCATTTACTGTGCCACCTATGGGTACAGCAAAAAAGGGCCCTACGGTGACAAAGGTGCGCTGGACGATTCAATTCAAGCCGCCAGTGGTATTGCGGTTTTACAATCAAAAGTGGAGGGGGAGCCACGCTACCTGCCTACGGTTATTGCCGATAAAACTACTGCGCAAAATGTTGTTCAAGCGGTACTGGCCGCGTTGTTTTATAAAGAGCGCACCGGTGAGGGGCAGGAGATCGAAGTACCTATGTTTGAATCTATGGTCTCGTTTGTCATGACCGAGCATTTGTGGGGGCAAACGTTTATACCTGCAAAAGGCGAAGCGGGTTATGTGCGTTTAATGGCAAAACACCGTCGACCGTATAAAACAAAAGATGACCGTTATCTGGCTCTATTACCCTATTGGGACAATCACTGGAAAACATTTTGTGAGCTCACCAAGCGCACAGAACTTATTACCGACCCACGCTTTACCAGCATGAGTGAACGCTTAAAGAACATTGACGACTCGTATCGAATTACTGGTGAAATAGTCGCCACGAAAACGCGTCAACAATGGATCGAGCTCTTGGGTGAAACTAATGTGCCTATGATGGTGGTTAATTCTTTAGACGAATTGGTGGATGATCCACAGCTTAAGGCCTCTGGTTTTTGGCATGAAATGGAACACCCAACTGAGGGTCGCCTGCGCTTGAGCGGTCCGCCGATTAATTTTTCTAAATCCCCGGCCTCGATTCGAAGTGTTCCACCACTATTGGGTGAGCACAGTGTTGAAGTATTGAGTGAAGCGGGAATATCGCCAGCCACTATCGAGGAAATGTTGATTAGTGGCACCGCCAAAGCAGTAGATTGAATAATAACCGAGCATCGAATTTAGACTGAACTATTAAGGCCGAACTGTTAAGGCCGAACTATAGAGGTAACTATTATGACTTTTAAAAATTTACTTATAGAACACGAGCGTAGCCCCGAAGTCGAAGAATGGATAGAAGAAGAAATTCAAGACCAAGAAAAGCGATATTCGAAGATAGAACGTCAAATGAATGACTTATCACCAAAACGCGTGAAATGGTATCAAGAGTTTTTTGATCGCATCACCACCCGGGGTTTTAATGCCGACAGTGATAGAAAAGAAATCATTAAACGCGAAGACTTGCCAGTAAAACCAGACGGTCGTGAAGACAAAGTTGTATGGAAATATGGCATTGACGGTGAATGAGATATTTGCACAAGACAAGAGTTTAACGAAGTTCATTATTAACTAACAGATTTAGATTGAGGAACCCACCATGGCACGTCCACATATAGAACCATTTTGCGACCGCGATGTTCATTTTAAGAACATGACTCTACCCGGTTTTGGCCGCGGTTTGAGCTATAAAATGCTTAGCTTTGATAATGAGACGGGTGCTTGCAGTATGACCGTTCAGTACGAAGGCGGCTATCAACAGATCCCTGGTTTTTCATGGTCAGAATACGAGATGATTGTTATTGAAGGTGAATTAAAAGTTGGAGATCGAGTGTGTCGTAAGGGGCATTACTTTTTCGTCCCCGCGGGCTACGCTATGCCAGAAATTACCAGCGATCAAGGCTGCTTGTTGTTGATGATGTTTAACACTGGAGAACCAAGCCACGAAGAATCAGTTAATCATCACGCACAAGCTCAAACCGATCTGTTTCACAGCACTGATTCATATATGGATATTCCTTGGGCTATGGGTAATTTGGTCAGCCCCGCGGTCGCTACAGGTTGTTTAATTAAGTTGTTAAATTACAACCCAATCTCGCACGCAATGACATTCTTATATTGCATGACACCCAATTTCTATCAAGATAATATTTCCTATCATGATTGCGCGGAAGAGTCCTATCACCTCTGGGGTACCTCGTGGATGATGCAATTTGGTAATATTCCAACTGGCGGGTATTTTTGGCGCCCCGCGTATATTAATCACGGTGCTTTCGCTTCTGAATACGGCTGTATTGCACTGGGCAGGACTGACTCGAAATTATTCAACCACTTTCATTACAACCCCTGGACAACACCGATTGAAAATCAGGACCGATCCGGTGCGCGCCTATTAAAGCGAGACCCATTGCTTTACAAATGGGCGGTAAGTAAAGACCATAATCATCCACACGGCCCAGAAGATTTTGAAGACACCATGCAGCGCCGTGGCAGTGAGAAAGGTCATGATGTCGAGGAACATAAGTCAGATGGCCATCGCCATGATCATTGGCATGGTCATTCGCATAATGACGACGGCAGTCCACACAGGCACCATCATGGTGATGGCGATCACGGTCATACTCACGATTGAGGTTTATGCAGATTCTCTTTAGCTGAGTACTTAAGGTCAGCGGCTAAACCTATTTTTGCAGTAAAGAAAATTTAGAAACCAGCAGCGGTGGAAAAAACAATTCTCAGACAATACGCCAACCTAACTAGGGGCCAGACTCACTATCGTCGGGTAGGCCAAGGTAACCCAGTCGTTCTGTTACACGCATCGCCAATGTCATCCGAGTTTATGACACCTATTATGCGGGAGCTGATGGACTTGGCCGATGTTATCGCACCCGATACACCAGGGTATGGTAGTTCTGATGCCCTACCGACCGAGATGTTAAATGCGAGCGAAGATCTTTCTCCCTATGTTGATTGGTTTTGTGAGTTTGTCGATATTTTAGGTTTGGATAAAGTGGGTTTGTACGGCACGGCGACTGGCGCTCAAGTCGCCATAGAAATTGCCCGCCGTTGCCCAGCGAGGCTGGACTTTTTAATCTTGGATAATGCCGCGCATTTTAGCCACCAAGAGCGTAGCGAAATCATGCAACAATACTTCCCTGAAATTACCCCCAAAACGGATGGCAGTCATCTGCAACAGGTATGGAAGATGGCCAGTGGTTTGTTTCAGTGGTTTCCTTGGTACGCTCAAGATGAAGAGCATCGTATTAGCGAGGAACTGCCAGCCGCGCAATTTGTACACGCCACCGCGTTGGCTTATTTGCTCGCGGGAGAGGATTATGCACAGGCCTATCGCCGAGCTTTTTTAAATGAAGACGCAAGCCGAGTACAGAGTATAAAAGTGCCTGTGAATGTGATTCGATGGACTGGCAGTGTGCTAAAACGCTACGCTGATCGCTACGACAATTTTTCCTGGCCAGCGCACATAAAAATGCGACATTGTGATGGAGGGGTCGAGTCTCGTTTTGCGGCCATTAAATCGGCAGTTGCAGAGTTACAAGTGCAAACGCAAAACGTTAAAAATAATCATTCAAGCGAATCGATTTGAATCAGTTCAACAGATTGTCCTGCGTGGTCATTGATGTACAGACCTTGTTGGCCTATATGAGGGCCATCATCAACTTGGTAACTGGCCGCACTATTTGCGAACGCTTTTACGGCAAAACTGACAAAACTAATTCCTGTAATTGGTATGTTAGGATGATTTTCCGCTAAGTCAAGATCGGCAACTTCATCAAGTTCAACTAAGGTTTTACCCGCCAGCTGTACGGTCGCGACGGGGTGACGTTGTTCAATGTCTAACCCCAGGGCTTGGTTGATCACCGTTATTTTTGTGTCGAATTGAAAGTCTTTAGTATGCGCATAAGTATGGTAAAGTTTGAGCGCTTGATCTCGATTTTTGACGATGGCGACGGGTATGAAAAGTCGATCTACAGCGCATCGAGCAAATGGTAATTCAAACGGCGGAACCTCAGCTTTCACTTCAGTAAGATAGAGCACCTCGCCATCTGGCCCAACCACTTGCATAGCTCGAATATCGTTACTTACGTCGAGGTTCGCGGGTTCACCGATAATTTTGAATGGCGAATTTAGTAAGCTTTTATATACCTCATCCACATCTTGCACGCTCACTTCCAGTGATAGCCACCCATAAATTGTGAACGGAACGCGTATGCTGGAATTTGGCGAATCAACAATTTTTAACCAGGGTTCGCCTAATTCATTGGCAAGCCAGCTGAACTGTTGGCCTGCTAAATCAGGATAACCCCAGTGTTGGGCTGTAGTGTGCGTTACCGAATCTTGACTGTGTAAATGTTGACCTAAATATTGGCACCATGCCTCAATGCTTTGTTGGTAGTGTGCTGAGATAATGGTGGCGGAGAGTACTGGGCCTAATGTAGGGGTGGTCATTGTTAGCAGAATTAATCGAGCGGTGGTGAAAGTTATAAAGCATATGCCATACGATTCTGTCATTATAGCTTGCTACCCAAATATAAGGAGGAAAGAATGAGTGCATATCTGGTTATTGAAGCGATTATTACTGATAAACAGCGGTTCGCGGCTTATGCAAAATTGGTGCCTGGATTGGTGGAGACCGTGATGGCAATCCGTTTGTGAATGCC
>CAZJWW010000076.1:0-4779 GCA_964549895.1 uncultured Gammaproteobacteria bacterium | reverse complement strand
GATTGGTGAGTAAGATGGGCGGCGAATACCTGTCGCAACGCGGTGATGCAGAAAGCTTGGAAGGGGATTGGGGAGAGACAAAGGTAGTCTTGCATCGCTGGCCTGATATGCAGGCGGCACGTGATTTTTGGTATTCAGAAGAATATCAAGCGGCGAAAAAACTTCGTCAAGATTGTGGATCGTTTCGAATTATGTTACTTGATGGCATTAATACGCAAATCATTGAATAATAATCCTCATGAGTATACAACCTTATCAAGCTATGGCTCTACAGATCACTTGCCAAGCGATTAATGACTTGACATCGACTGACGCTGCGCGTGTACAAATATTGCAAAGCATTAAACGTTGTGATGACCTAATTAAGGGCAGTATGGCCTTCGCTAATACCTTTAACGGTCTGCCGGTGCGCTTAGTGGTTATGCCAGAATATTTTTTAACTGGCTTCCCTGCCGGTGAATCAATAGCCGAGTGGATCGACAAGGCGTGTTTACAAATCGATGGCCCCGAGTATCAGGCTCTAAGCAAAGTAGCACAAGACAATGCCATCTATTTATCCGGGAACGCCTACGAGGTAGACCCGCTATTTCCTAGCTTGTTCTTTCAGACCAGCTTTATTATTAGTGACTCTGGTGAAGTGGTTTTGCGCTATCGACGCTTGGTTTCGATGTTCTCACCAACCCCCCATGACGTATTAGATGCTTACGTGGCCGAGTATGGCAAAGATGCTTTGTTTCCAGTGGTGGACACTGAGTTGGGTTGTCTGGCGTGTGTTGCCTCGGAAGAAATCCTATATCCAGAAATTACCCGCGCTCTGACATTAAAGGGTGCTGAATTAATCTGCCATTCTTCCAGTGAAGTGGGTAGTCCACGACCCACGCCTAAAAATATTGCTAAGCAGGCCAGATCTTATGAAAATATGGTCTATCTTGTATCGGCCAATAGTGCGGCTGTTGAAGGCATAAAGTTTCCAGCGGCATCTACCTGTGAGGGTTCGCAAGTTATTGATTATAAAGGCCAAGTTATCACCGAAGCCGCGTCGGGTGAATCAATGGCGGGCTGCGCTGAAATCCATATTGATACACTAAGGAAGGTACGTACTAGGCCCGCTATGACTAATTTGCTGGCGCGTCAACGACTAGAGCTCTTCGCGGATGTATACCAAGGTAATTCAGTCTATCCCGCCAACAATATGCTCGACGGTGATTCAGTAGTGGTGCCGGATCGCCATCACTTCATTGATTGTCAGCAATCCGCAATAGCGCGTTTAAAAAAGAAAAATTAATTTTGCTTGGTGTTTTTATTAATTAGTCTTTCTTATTGGTTTAGCGCAGCAAATCTTACTCTAATTCCAAATCCATCTTGTATTGGAAATGTTCAGGATTATAAAAAACTGTTAGGTGGTCGCGCAGATGTTCGGCGCCGTTTAGTTTATTAAATGAGCGGCGGGTGAGTGTTAGTAGGGGACTGTGGTCGGCTACATCTAATGCTTGGGCTATTTCACCACTGGCGGCAACGGCACTGATGGTTTGTGTTACGTGGGTGATCTCCAAACCGTTTTCACGAAAATAGCTTAATCGTGGTTCGTTTTCAAATATCGATGGATTGTCTGGTATCTCAACTTCAGTTGTCCAACTTACGTAGTAGCCAAACTTCAACCCCTCGCGCTCACGTATCCTGATTAGGTGCAATGCCGTACCATTGCTCGCGAGCTCAAGCTCATCACGAATTTGGCGTGGTGGGGTCATCATATTACATTCTATAACGGTGGCATGGGTATTACGCGCCATGCTTTCAATCTCTTGCAACATGCCTACCAGTGGTGCTTTTACTGGTTTGGGAGTGTATTTGTAAATGACATGTGAACCCTTGCCACGCCGACGCTCCACCAACTGCTCCTTGGCGAGCTCGTCCATCGAGCGTTTTGCCGTGATGCGGGAGACATCAAACACAGCGGCAAGTTGTTCCTCAGTTGGAATACGCTCACCATAGGGTAGAGTACCATCCAGAATCATGTTTTTAAGTAAACTAAATAATTGAAAATACAAAGGAGTGGGTGCGTCTGAACTCAAACCGTCACGAAGACGTTTACTAAATAGTGAATCTAATGCTGAAGTCATTATAATTTGTATACTACTAATTTGTTATATTGATCTAATGATATGACAAATTAAGTGTAATAACATAACCAAGTTACTTTTGATTCGTAAAAAAGGGTAAATTACCGTGGTGAGTAGATAAAAAGAGTTAAAAGGTATATAATTATAACAATAAGTCTAATATAAAGGTCTAAGTTAAAAATGATTACAACGCTCGCTGTATTAAAGTGGCTGCACATTCTTGCGATGGTATACTGGCTAGGCGGTGAATGGGGTATTTTTCATACCTCGCGTCATGTCGTTGATCGCAATCTGAGCATGGAGGAACGGAAACGCCACATGAATACCGCCTATGTTATTGATATACCAGCGCGCACTGGGATTATATTACTCATGCCGATTGGAATGCACATGGGTTACTTTTGGGGCGTACAGCCCTACGGTGGTAGTTATTTGCTGGTGATGTGGGTCTTGGTTGCGCTGTGGTTAGGTATTTGTTGGTCGGCATACTTTTATCGCGAAACAGATACTGGCTTGATGCTAACTAAATGGGATGAAAAAATACGCTTTGTGTTAATTCCGCTAATGTTAATTGCGGCGGTTTCATCGCTGTTGGGTTATGGCCCATTCAATGCTGGGGCTTTGCAAAAATGGTTTTCCATAAAGCTCGGGTTATTTGCTGGCTTGCTCGTTATTGGCCTGATATTAAGATTTATAATGCGCGAATGGACGACGCTGTTTCGCATTCTTGCTGAAGGACCGAATACTGAGATCGAAAACCGCTTAGAGAAATCACTTAAATTGGGTCGTACTCTGGCTTACTTTTATTGGCTGGGTATCGCTACGGTGGCTTTTATTGGTGCTACTAAATTTATCTAAATCATTTCATATTTTGCTGCTTAAACGAGTGTAATATTTCGCTTGCTGAGGCACTCCATATCTCATCAATACCAGTGACGTATTCCAAGACCTGTTCCAATTTTGCAATGCGGTGAGGTTGACCTAACATCCAAGGATGAATATTTAAAGCCAAGATACGCCCCGATTGCAGTGCGCGTGCTTCTTCAAGCAAGAAGTCGCAAGCATCGCAAACTTGTTCAACATAAGATTCTTCGCTGTGTAAATTGTTCATCAGAATAAATTGGTCTTCAAGTTCATTCGATAATGGCATCGCGGTTAAATCACCCGTCTTCGTGTTAAATTTATACGGCATATCGTCATTAACCCAATCACTGAAATAGACTACGCCTTGCTCAGCGAGCAGTTCTGCGGTGTTTTCGCTCTCGCTACGCGCCGGACTTAACCAACCACTGACGTCTTGGCCACTAAGTTCTCGCAGGCTATCAAGGGATTGCTTGATCAGCTCTCGTTCCAGTTCAATGTCTTGGTTGCCATAGTGCAGGGCATCCATGTGTAGGCCGTGGCAGCTGATCTCGTTACCGCGTTCTTTCAATACGTCTAACAAGTAGTGATTACGCTCGGCGAGACGGGTATTGATTGCGAAGGTGGGTGTAACCGCATATTTGTCAAAAGCGTTAAGAAAGCGGTAGATACCGACCCGATTGCCGTAGTCGCGTAAAGTATAGTGACGCAAATCAGGGTAGGGCATAGTCATACCGCCAGGCACTTTAAAGGGTTGACCCTGTTGATTCAAAGGGAAGAATTGCAAACACACATTTACCCATAAGGCTAGCCGCTTGCCATTAGGCCATGTAATCTTAGGACGTTGCGCAAGCATAGACCAACCGTATAGCTCGTGATCCATTCCATATCGGCGCTTAGGGTATTCAAGGAAGGTTTTATCCAGACTCATTTTAAGCCCTCTTTTTGCTCAGCTATGTGTTCCAGAGACTGGTTAAAATAATGTTCTATAAAATAGTCGGCAATTTCACGCCCTGTGGTAAGCCATACATCCGAGTGGCCAGTAATGTATTCCAGCGTCTCTTCAAAGGCGCGCATGCGATGTGCAAAACTGACCTGATAATTATGCGTTGGTACACACATTACGGTGCCACTTTGCTTGCCCTCTTGATATAGGCGATCAAAATTGTCTTTAATAATTTGACCGTAACGGCGTGGTTCGATCTTGTTTACTACATAGGCGATGGTGTCGTTCATTTCTAAGGAATATGGTATCGAAATGAATTTCTGACCATTACGAACATGCACGGGTGTCGGCTGATCGTCGTGAAATAGATCGCAAGTGTACGTGCCACCGGCTTCGGCGAACAAGTTAATGGTTTGTTCAGAGTGTGACAGCGCTGGTGCAAGGTAGCCGGCGGGTTTTTTGCCGGTATGTTGTTTGATGGTCTCTACCGAATCTTCAATCATCTCTCGTTCTTGTTGTTCTGAGAGACCATAGGTATAGCGAGTATTGTAGATGCCGTGACTGAAAAATTCCCAATCGCGCTCGGCGCACATGTTAATGATTTCTGGGTGATGGTCACATAATGCAGCGGATAATGAAATAGATCCACGGATACCGTATTTATCTAACAATTCCATTTGTCGAATGTGGCCTACGCGGTTACCGTAATCTCGAACGCTATAACCGCTCACCGCGGGGCTCGCTTGTGGCCAAGGTTTGCGGTGAGGATTTGCTGGCGGGTCTAACTCATAAAATTCGATATTCGGAGCTACCCAAAACGCCACTCTAGCGCCATTTGGCCATTCAATTTTT
>CAZJWW010000075.1:0-13753 GCA_964549895.1 uncultured Gammaproteobacteria bacterium | reverse complement strand
GTGGCGAAATCGGTGACACGATTGATCCCAAAATATCGCTACTGTACCGACCCAGTGATGTGGTTGCCCTACGAGCCAGCGCATCTACCAGTTTCCGTGCTCCGAGCCAATTCCAGGTAGGCGGCCAACTGACCAGCTTGCAACAGGTAGTTGATCCCTTGGGCGGCACCGCTTTCGCGGCGATTCGTAGCCTTGACCCAGGTGCAGGTGGTCGTGATATTCAACCAGAAGAAAGTGAGGCATATAATTTTGGCGCGTCTTTCACACCGGTTGAAAATTTGTCTATTAATGTGGACTATTGGCGCTTCGATTTCACCGATGCAATTATTCAAACAGCCCCACAGGCGATTGTGGATGCCGACCCTACTGGCCCCAATGTCGTGCGTAGCCCTGGTGGCACGATCTTGTTTGTCTTTAATGATTTCTTAAACGCCTCTAGCATTGAAACCGATGGCCTGGACCTTGATATCAAGTACGCGTTTGATACCAACTTTGGGACTATTTCGCCATTTTTTAATGCCACTGAAGTATTCAACTACGACATTGTTGACCCTCAAGCAGGTGAGGTGGAGGGTGCGGGTAATAGGAACTTCACCAACTTTGGCAGCCCTACTCCCGAAACTCGCTTGCAGGCTGGACTGGCTTACGCATCCGCGAATGGTATCTCAGCTAGACTCGCCTACCGTAGCGTGAGTAGTTTTACGGATGATCAAAACGATGGCGATGTTATTGATTCTTTTGATACGATAGATGCGCAAGTCAATCTTAACTTTCAGGAGATGTTCGGTGGCGAAGCTTTATTCACCGCAAGCTTAGGTATCACTAATCTTACCGATGAGGACCCTCCATTCGTTGCGACCAATGGCGGTTTTGAGTCTCGCACTCATGATCCTCGAGGTAGACTCGTTTATTTACAATTAGGGACTGAATTCTAAGTTCGCTTTTCAAGCATTAACAAAAAAGCCGCTGCATTTTGCAGCGGCTTTTTTATTGGTAAAAGTTTTTTGCTATTAGGCTCAGCTTATAGCGAATTAATAAATGTTTTCGACTCGTTAATAGACGCTTCCATTTGCGCAATCAAAGAGCGCACTTGATCTTCGATTACTTGCACCTCGCTAGACAAGCCACTTACCGAACGAGCATTTAGATTGTGTTTTAGATAAAGAGTATTGTCTTGTAAGACCTGTAAAACCGGATCCACTTTAGCACTCGATTCTCGCATTTTCTGATAAATCGCGGCATAGCGTTGTTTTGTCGTCGACAAATTTTTCTGACTGGCCGCTTTAAGATTTGCACTCTTATATTGACTCAACTCCTCCTGCCATTCTGCGAATAGATCATTGGCCACTTGGTCAACGGACTCGATTCGGCTTTTTAACTCCGCCGCTCTGGATTCACTTTTATCCACCGAAGCAGCCATCCTTTTATACTTTTTCTCAAGGCCTTTATCGTCCACTGTTACCAAGCTCGCCAACTCTTCGTAAGCCGACTGAAACTGTTGCTTGGTTGCTTCTTGCGATTCGGTGGTTTTTTCAATGCGATCGACCAGTACATCGCGCTTGTGAATACCAAACTTCTCTAAAGCCGAATATTGAGCCTTTTGCGCAACACCGCAAGCACTAAGGCTAAGTGTCAAAGCAATAATAGCGAGTAATTTCATAATTAAATTCCAGTTTGTACAATAAGAGCAATGGTAACAAAAATGCGCGTTTGCTATAGCAAAAACGTGTTAAATTATATTTTTATTGTTACCAGCCTCGCTATGAATGCAATTCTGAAATTTCTGCCATTACTTATGAACGCAAAAACGCTCAAAGGGAAAAAGCGCTGGCTAGGGCTATTAGTTGCTTTAGTTTCTGGCTATCAGTTAGTGAGCCCTAATGGCGTGGGGGCAGATTGGGGCATCCCAAGCATAGATACACTTTATAAAGAACCCCGGGATCTACTCATCACACGGGTCGAAGCCGCTAGCGATGCTCAGCAAGATACCGCTGAGGAGTTTCGAACGGCTCTAGAAAAGTTCAAATCCGTTACCAACTTTGATGGCGGTGATCTTGAAAAACAGTTTAATACCCTCGATGCCGCGTTCAAGAAAAGTGAAAGTGCCGCCGATCGTGTTACGTCTAGAGTCGACAGAGTTGTGAGCGCTACCAATAACCTGCTTGAAGAATGGCGCGACGAGCTTAACCAATATCATGATGCAAATATAAAACGACGAGCGCAAACTCAATTTGACAGCACTCGAACCAAAGCTGAAAACCTGATTGCCGCCATGCGCAAAGCAGAACAAAAAACCGAACCCGTTCTCGATGCCTTTAGAGATCAAGTATTATTTCTAAAGCATAACCTCAATATGCAAGCGGTAAGCTCGATTCAACAAGAAAGTGCCATCATAGAACAAGATGTCGCCATACTTATTAGGGATATGGAAACGTCAATCGCCGAAGCGGAAGCCTTTGTTAAGGAATTGTCGAGTTAAGGAGTTAGCAATGCCGGTATTAGAAAGCACTGAGCAACAAGCCAGTCACTAAAAGCCAAAGAATAGAAGTAGAATAAAGTATGAAAAACCCAAAGAAGCCGAAACTTCTCATCGCCGAAGACGATGCAGAACAAATGGATTTATTAGCCTCATTTGCGTTAGACGAGATCGAAAAGCTCGCAGCGCACGAAAACACAACTGAAAAGAAAAAACAAATATTGAGTAACATCAATATTATTAAAGTAGGTAATGTTCGATCTCTAAAAAAAGTGATATCAAGCCAAGAAGATATAATTTTGGCCGTTTTAGATTGTAATCTACCCGATGTTGAAGGCGAGCCTGCTAACGATCAGTTGATAAAAACTAATTATAGAATTACCGGCCAACACAAACCCGTTGACTTAGTTCTAAAGTATTCGCCAAGCACATCAATTACAATGATTTCGTCATTTAACCGGTTTCAAACACTGCTAAATCAATACTATGAAAGTAAACATGATTTAAGCATTAACTTTATACGTAAAAATGACCAATCAATGATTAAAAGAAATATCGCCTACTATTTACGGCATTATTTACGGAAAATAGATTGATGTTATTACGCAACTGCTCGCGCGCGCTTGAACAGATTGTCACTGTGAAAATGCAGAATGAAGCTGTGCTTTTAGCTGGAATAATAATTATGAAGCCAGAGCAATGTTCTCAGAGCTTATGCAACCCGAATATTACGATATGCCAGCAGATTCATAAGATAGTCGACGATTTGCAGGCGCGTCATTTTTAAGAAGGACTGCCCATGCAGCTGCCCACTCGTTTAAAAAACGAGTAATCATACAAACCCTAAAAAACCTACAAGCAAATAATGTAGTCGTAGCTAATGCTATGCGCTAGGTAACGAATGCGTACAGCCTACTACCATAAATCATTGCGTATTAAGGCATAGATCACAAACGTTAATTTAGCTATTCGTCAAAATCCACTAACGACTTGCGTTAAATGACCCTTCGATAGTTATCGGTATTGTCACTCCGGACATCATGCATTCCGCAGATCCGTTTATAGGCCCGCTAGCCGTACCTCCTGAGATTGTTCCCGAAATTTCGACTGACGCCGTACACGTTATGTCATCAAAGGTCAGAGCCATGGGTGTCGATTGTGAGAATTCGAAGGCGTTACCCATTAGAGGAATGGAAGCAGTGGTGACCTCATCGTCCAAGGTAACGCTGGTCAAAGCGTTGTCTTGAATTACAAACGAAAAATCAAATGTTTCTGAAATACTCGCGAAACCTGGTGCACTAGCAGTAATGTCAGCTGTTCCAACAAAATTGCCATCATTATCAACGCCTGCCGCGTCTGCTCCACTGGAAGATCCACCCCCACTGCAAGCCGTTAAAAGAAGGGTAAACAGAACAGTGATAATTATATTTATGATTTTCATGAATTTCTCATACTGGGTAAGGTAATACTATTTTATTAGAATGTCTGATAAGCACAAAGAGATTATTGTTGATACATCGCCCTTTAACGTAAATTTACATTGCCGACTCATGCGAGCAACAAACCGCCATCGACATCAATCGTGGAACCCGTTACAAAGTCATTCTGTATTGCAAATACTATCCCTTGGGCAACTTCATGCGGTGTCCCTGCCCGCGGGATTAAATTATTAGCTGTGAGTTTTTGAAAATGTTCTTGGCGCGCATCACCCTCAAGTGTGACCATAGGGGTATCAATTAGTCCAGGGCATACAGTATTAATTCGCCGCGGCTTAATCTCCTTTGCGACTCCTCGGACAAACGCTTCCACCGCACCTCCAACTGAAGAAATAGCGATTTGGCCTGGCAGGCAAACTCGCGCGGGGGTACCACTGACCAGTACGATTACCCCCGACTCAGAAAGTTTCTCTAACCCAAAACGAACCACATTGGTATAACCCCAAAGTTTAGCGAAGGAAGCTTGGTAAGCGTCGATATCCATTTCGGCGAATGGCCCAATAGCGCGTTCGCCACCCGTCGCAGCAGTGACTAAAATGTCGATCGAACCGCACTCCAAAAACAAGGTCTGCAATGCCTCTCGATCAAGCACATCGCATTTTTTAACAGAGGCGTTAGCGGGAAGTTCGCCTACTTTTTCAGGATTTCTACCAATCGCAACAACCTCAGCACCCAAACTCGTTAATTGCTCTACGGTAGCTAAACCAATACCCGACGTACCACCAAAAACCAGTGCCTTTTTACCACTTACTTCCATTGTCTAGATACCTTTATAAATATTAGGGCCGAAGCAAGGTAGTAATAAAGCCTCACCTCTAGCGTTTGCAAGAAACTATTATGCAGGAATATACTGATATTATTGAACATAACATTGGAGAAAAATATGTCTGTTTCAGTTTTCGAACTTTGGTTGGTGATATTTTTGGCTGGTTTTCTATGTTGGCTTGCAAGTGCGTTGATACACATGTTGTTCAAATATCACAATACTGACTACAAGGAACTCAGCAATGAGGATGAAGTTTCGACGGCGCTAAGAGCATCCTCGCCAGCTCCCGCGCTCTATAACCTGCCCTATTGCTCTGACATGAAGGAAATGGGCGAACAAGTTATGCAAGATAAATTCAACACCGGCCCAGTGGCGATGATATCAATCATGCCTAATGGGATGCCAGCGATGGGCAAGCTTTTGACTCAGCAAATATTATTTTTTATCTTTGGCTCAGCGCTTATCGCTTATGTTGCGAGCATATCGATGGTCAGTGGCACAGATTATTCTACGGTATTCAGACAGGTGTTCGCCACCTCGTTTTTAGCCTATGGTTGGGCGCAAATCCCGTACAGCATCTGGCTTGGGCAGCCTTGGTCAAACTGCATGAGATACCTGATCGATGCGATAATCTATGCCAGTGTAACAGCAGGCACCTTCGCCTGGTTGTGGCCTAAGCTCGCTTAAGTAACATAATAAAGAGCTTAGTTGTCATGGTGAGTGCTGATACTATGGTTTCAGACAGTTAGTAGCCAAATACAGTAGTAACCAAATATAGAACTATCCAAATTTAACTAGTCGCAAAACTGAGATTAACTTATGAATATAAAACCTAAATTTCTTGCCATCACATTTCTGTTTTCATTTTTCTCCGTGACTGCGAACTCCGCGCCTGAATACGACGTCATCAATTTTGAAATCAATGGTCTTCGTCTTAAAATGACCTCCGAAGAAGCTATTTCTGCAATCACTAATTACTACAATGTTCCACAAAGTGAACTTAAGATTAAATATATTGAGAACCCAATCGGCGAGAACGCTAGCCCGTTAGTAACTCAAATAATTTTTAAAAATGATGACCACAAACTCACCATTAAGTTTACGCCAGTTTTGATCCAAGCTGACGCCGCGCAAGCACAGGTTAACCGCGTTTCAAGGCGTTACAATAAAGACTCAAACAGTGTCGATAATCTTCTAGAAAAATCCATTAAGGAATATGGAGAGTATTCAACGATAGATAAGAAAAAATATCGTAAACAGAAAGAAAACAGACCGGGTCTAAGTGAATCTGAATATCAGGCCAACTATAAGCATCTATGGTGCACGAAAATATCGGCAGATAACGTTGAAAAGTGTGAGCGTGGAAATGATCTAGCACTGTTAAGGCTCGGTCAGAGGACCTTGAGTTTATCTACGATGATTGACGTTTCCCAAATTCAAAATTAATTTAACGATTAAAGCGCTTTATTTGCTCGAATTAAATTTTAAGTAGTTGTACTAGCTAAGCTGTTTTCAGCAAGGGATCAACAACATTTTGCCAGTCCGTAAGTTTTGAGTGGTGATCAACCCCGACATTAACGCCATTATTAATAAAGATCGTTGGCGTTGACCAAACAGACCTCGTAGCAGCATATCGAATAGGTGTACGCCCTTGAATATAAACATCGTGCCCGTCCATATTTTTAATAAACTTATTCCGATCAAAATTTAAGCCATCAACAGCTGAGTACTCTTCAGCGTAATCCGCCACGAGCTGCCGCAAGTCATGGTGAGTCTTGTTCAAAAATGATGCATTATTAAATTGCTGTTGGCGCTCATAAAGAAACGTAGCAAAGCCATAAAATTTTGCTGCGTCGCCATCCGCCAAGGCGAACAAACCCAAGCTTACATCCCAAGCCTGACGATGATCGCTCAATGTCATCAAATGCACTTTAAGGCTCAACGATTCATTTTTATAGTGCTTTAATACATCCAGCAAAGTCGGCCATATCGCACGCGAATGGGGGCACTGAATATCAACAAACGCATCAATGGTAACCTCTGCTGATGCATCGCCGAGAAGAAACCCGCTTGGTCGGTGAGGAATAGGTATGGTCATAACATGTAAGTTTGTATGTTAGTTGGATTCGAAAAATGCCTTCAACGCAGGAAAATAGTCAGCGTTTGCTGAAACATTATTGTGGTCGGCACCTGCAATTTTTAAAACCCTAACTTGCTCCGTTGGAAACGCGTCTTGCAATTTTACGGAATGCCAATTGGGTATTATCTTATCCAACTCAGCCATAACAATCAGCACCTTGGCTGACACTTTCGGTACGCGCATTGCTGAGTCATACTTGTCTAACAATAACAAACTCACCGGATAAAACGGAAATCGCTTCCGCGCAACGCTAACGATACTGTCGTAAGGGGTTACTAAACCCAGCGCATCTATTGCACGTTCCGACGCCAAATAAATCGCTACACCACTGCCTAAGCTACGCCCCACTGCAGATACAGATTCGTGCTCACTTTGTACGAAATCGTAAATCGCCAAAGCATCCGAGAACAATCCAAGCTCGGTAGGTTCGCCTGAGCTACCACCATAACCACGATAGTTTACGAGATAGACAGTATGACTCGGGAAATGCTCAGCAAAGGGCACTTCATTAAAAACAACGGGCTCTGCATTTCCACCAAAATAGATTATCGCCCTTGCCTGACCCGGATTCATGACTGCGATCTTTAGAGTTTGATCGTCATTGATTACCTCTAAGGTAGCTAAATCATGCTGATACTCAGGGGATGGAAAATACAGGAGGTTCCGTTGAAAAAAGTAGAGCAATGCAGCGCCTATTACATAAACGCCAATCGCTATAAAAAGAATGCTTTTCAGAATAGCCAAAATAAAATTTAGTCACTTCACTAGTCAGCTAGCAGTTCGGTGAATCACTAATCTGGTTAGCTCGTTCCAGCTGTTATTCTGTTAGCAGGCATGTTCTTAAAAAATGAGAACATACCTGTTAACAAAAATGGAACTACTTAGGTTGTTTAACAACTCTTAAGTAAGGCTTTAAGGTGTTCCAACCGTCTGGGTATTTGAGCTTGGCTTCTTCGTCAGTGACGGCCGGGACAATAATCACATCGTCGCCGTCTTCCCAGTTCGCTGGAGTAGCAACTTTGTGCTCCGAAGTCAGTTGCATGGAATCGATGACGCGCAGAATTTCATTAAAATTTCTGCCCGTAGTCATGGGGTAAGTCATCATCAATTTGATGTTTTTATCTGGCCCAATAATAAACACTGAGCGCACAGTGGCGTTAGTTAACGCAGTGCGGCCCTCGGCCGAGCCCGTTTCATCAGCAGGGAACATGCTGTAGAGCTTCGCAACGTTTAAATCGGTGTCTCCGATCATTGGAAATTTAACGGCATGACCTTGAGTCTCCTCGATATCTTTAGCCCATTCTTCATGATTATCAACAGGATCGATGCTTAAGCCAATCACCTTGGTGTTACGCTCGGCAAATTTAGCCTCCAGCCCCGCGACATAACCCAGCTCAGTTGTGCACACCGGCGTGAAGTCTTTTGGATGGGAAAACAGTACGGCCCATGAGTCACCAATCCAATCGTGAAAGTTGATTTCACCTTGGGTTGTTTTAGCGTCAAAATTGGGAGCTTGATCGTTTATTCGTAATGTCATTATGGTCCTCGTATAGATTTTAATTTCTACATTTCTTTCATTAAATATGGTTGTTCAGAGAGTATCAAGCATAATTAATGAGGTCTATAATTAAAGGGGCTGACCGCCTTGATATTAATTGAATTCTAATCATTTTGGAGTCTAGAAATGTCTTTTGAACAATGGTTTTCTCTTGCTAGCGCTCTCGCAATGGTTGGCTGGGTGATTTTAATTTTCTTTCCCCGCCGTTGGATCTGGTTAAACAATATTCCTGCCTTTGTTATACCCGTTATTCTATCTTTGGGGTATAGCATACTCATAGCGCGTTACTTTTTTACGACCGAGGGCAGTTTCGACACCCTAGCCAATGTTCAACAGCTATTTACTATTCCCTCCGTCGCACTTGCTGGCTGGGTTCATTATTTAGCCTTTGATATGTTCATTGGCGGAATCGTAGCTAAACAATCAGATGAACTAGGCTTATCTCGATTGATTCAAGCTCCCATTTTAGCTCTGACCTTTATGTTCGGTCCGTTCGGATTTCTACTATTCATATTGCTTAAAAAGCTAATGACAACATTTGGTACAAAGCTTGTAGATAAAGAACTTGTAGATATAGGCTTGGTAGATAAAAAGCTAAACAACCCATAGGCCGTAAGCTAATGATAAATCTCGCGGCGTCTGCTTTTTATAAGAATGACCAAAAGCATATAAACATATGGTGGCAAGGCGCATTTTTAATATCGGCCCTAGCGGTTATCAACCTAAGTTTAATGCTGCTAGACCCTTCTTTTTTAGCAGATGAACCCGTCTGGCTCAAACCCCTAAAGTTCGAGATATCAGTCGTTATTCACTTTATTACGCTCGCCATTCTGTCGTCCTTACTCAGCTCCAATAGACAACGAGGAGAAGCCTGGAAATGCATTACTTATGCCACCGTCGCTGCTGGCCTTTTAGAAGTTCTGTATATATTCCTTCAAGCCGCGCGTGGGCGCGAATCACACTTTAATTTCACTACCCCAGCAGAGGCGACTATGTACGCCTTAATGGGCTTAGGCGCTGTTACGCTCGTGGCGGCAAGTTTTTATCTAGGCTGGCTGTTATATCGAGAGTATCGAATTGAGCGAAACAGCCCGCTATTATTATCCTCGGCGCTAGGTCTCACCATCGGCTCCGTATTAACGCTGATTATTGCTGGGTATCTGTCGTCAGGAATAGGTGGTGAAATAGTATTGGGCAACGAACAAACTCCTCGCGCGCCGTTTTTTGGTTGGTATTTAAGTGGCAAGGATCTAAGAATTCCCCACTTCTTAGCAACCCATATGATGCAAATAATACCCCTATTCGGCCTTTGGCTAAGTCGCAAGAATATAGCGATGCAGAGTTCTAAAAAACGACTCTACACGTTTGTTGGTGCGTATTCTGCAACGGTAGTAATTCTTTTTGTGGTTTACTTTTATGTCTAGCCGATCAAGAATTTTTCGGGGGCTAAATTTATTCTTCCCTTATATTTCGATGGCAAGTATCTAAATGGTAAGTATGCTTGTAGGTACGGTAATAATTCAGGCAAATTAAAATAGGCTCGTTCCCCTATGTATTCCTTCATCAGATTGAGTCAACATAATTCAAAATGTTACTTTTGTTTTTTGCCAGTCCAAAGATGACCGCTAGGATCAGAAATAATTCGCTTATCTGAGCTAGTTTCGTCAAACCATTTGCCTGAAAAACTCGAAAGATCTGAATTAAATTCAGCCACGAAATCTCCCTCACCGTAGTCGTCATTCCAAATGCACCGCAATACGAATTCGGTCAAACTACAATCCCTAAGCAGGCCTTCGGAATCTACCTCACCATGCGTAAAGATATATCGCGCTTCAATATTTTGGTCAGTCGTTAGATAGAATTCAGTAACACCTGGCTGCTCGTAATTCGACCAAATTATACCGTCAAACTTACCGACAATACTTGGATTTTCAGCAGACGCGGATTGGCAAAAGCTTAAGCTGATAACAGCAATGATTGATCTTAAAATTGGAAATTTCATGTATTTGATTAATCGATTTAATTAAATTAATAAGGTCTCTCTGAGTCAACCACGTTCCTGATTGATCTATTCATATGCGCTATAGCCGACATGACGAATTTATGTTACGTTTGTCTATTAAATGTTTTGAAAATTCTGTTAACAATATACCTTACACGCGATGTGCGTAACGATAATGAATGATTCCGGACAAGTAAAAATTGGTCAAGCTAGCGTCGATTTTAACGCATCGCTAATTACCAATAGCCAAGGCTGCGATTTTTCGATTGAGCCTAAGGTAATGCAAGTGTTGCATGCACTGACTAATAAGCATGGGCAGGTTGTTTCGAGAGACAACCTTATCGATAGTGTTTGGGGTAAAGCCGGTGGGGCGGATGAAGGCTTAACTCGCGCTATCTCGCTACTCAGAAAAGCATTTGGCCATACACCTGATTCCAAACACTATATTCAAACAATTCCGAAACGAGGCTACAGCCTAAAAGCACCACTAACCGACTTTTGCGCTATTTCCACTCGCGCCGTATCGCCACCCACTTTATCGCTCGCCGTTTTACCATTTATCGACATGAGTGATGATCAGTGTTGCGACTATTTGTGTGACGGAATAAGTGAAGAAATTATTAACGAGCTCACTAACCTTTCTGGCTTAAAGGTAAGTGGTCGTACTTCTTCATTTTCGTTCAAAGGTAAAAACCAAGATATTCGCACTATCGCCAGAGCACTTGATGTGGCCTATATACTAGAAGGGTCGCTGAGAAAATACCAAGATCAACTGTGTATAACCGTGCAGTTAATAGACGGTGAATCGGGTTTTCATATTTATTCGAATACATACAAAGGAGAATGCAAAGAGCTATTTAGTTTTCAAGAGGGAATCGCTGATTTAGTCGCTATAGAAGTATCAAAATCGTTGAACATCAAACCCTTTGAAAAAATTAAAAAACGGCATGACATTGATTCCGAGGCCTACCAACTATTCTTACGCGGCAAGCAATTAACCCATCAACTCAATGGGCAAAATACCATTCCAGCGGGTATCGACTTTTTGCAAAAGGCCGTTGACCTAGATCCAGAATTTTCTGATGCCTTGGCTTGGCTAGCGCTTGCGCACTTTATTCTGCCAGAATTCTCTAAGACAACATGCTGGACCGAGCATATTTTAAAGAGCGAGCTTGCCGTTGAACAGGCACTAAAAATCGACCCCGATTCGAGCGTAGCGTTATTAGTAAGGGCAATGCACCTCTCTCGAAAATTTGAGTTTGATACAGCATTAGAAACTTATGAGCGCGCCTTAAGCTTAGACCCAAATAATATCGAAACGATGGCTGGCATGGGGCTTGGGTTGATGGCTATTGGACTGCACGAAAAAGCTCGAACCTATTTGGAAAAAGTAATTGAAAACGACCCTCTTTGCGGAATTTGGCACACTACTTATGGAGGTATTTTGCTAGCGTGTGGGGAGTTTGACCAAGCGGAAAAATCGTTCTTACGTTCTTTTAAGCTTGGTTTTGGTGCCGCGGCATTTGGTGTATCGCAGCTTATGGCGTCACGTGGTGAAGTGAAAAAGGCTATGTCATTCATGCATGAGCATTGCCATGCTTTGGGCCCTATAGAAGGTACCGAACTACAATCCAAGCTTGCAAGGAAATTAGTACTAGATGCTTATCTAGATCATAAGCCTATTGCCAAAGCCATTGTTGGCTATGCGCTTAAACGTCGACTAAACGATTCGTTAGCGCAACCCACTGCGGCATCACTGATTGGATTCTTATTTCTAAATAAGTCAAAATTATTTTTGAGCAGTATTTTAGAAAAACCTAATCCGTACCTTGGTTATACCATTGCCCGAATTTGGGAACCAACTGATGCCTCAAAGAAAATACGTCTGCATCCGGATTTCGGTCAATTCATAAAGCAGACCCAGCTAGTTTCTGCTTGGCAAAAATACGGCTGGCCAGAACAAGTAAAGCCCGACAATGATAATAGTTTGAGTTCCACGTTTACCATTGCCGGGTAAGAGAAAAGAAGTAGAGCTTACTTCAATATTTCAATTTTTCTAAAATTGTATTGGCCCGTTATGGTGCGAATACTTGGGTAATTCTTGCGCGCGAACTCGGTGGATTCATCGGCTTTTTTCTTGGTCATTTCCGCTATGAATGCGTCGTACTTTTCTTTACTAGGTGCCATAGCAGCGGTGTTTTCAAAAGTTATAACCAGCATCATATTAAAGTCGCCGCCTTCAGGCATATCGCTCCAGTACATTGCGTAATCTTTAATATGCCCTAGTTTTTTCTCGGCGTCTAAACTCACTTTATAGGTGTTTATCAACCCTTCGAGATATACCTCTCCCATATTCGAATCTACTTTAACCGTGGTTACCGAATACACCTCTTCACTTGGCTTATAGTCTTTATATATTTCTATTTCCGCGTTCGCTATAGAACAATATAGCGTGAGTACAACAGTAAGTAGTAATGCAATGGATTTCATTCTATTCTCCTTTCATTAAGAAAGTTGGTGGTTTGTGAGTTCGAAACCGTAGCAAAGGAGGTCTAGTAGTACCTGAGGAAAACCTGAGGTTTTTCTATAGAAAAGAGGGATACCGGAAATTAGGTATTAACTGGGTACAGTGACAACTAAGAATGATACTTATTTTTTCTAAATCGCTTTAGAATCTTTGCGTAATTTAGTATCAACGAGTCGAAGACCATCCCCTGTCAGTCATCAAGTAAGTCGCAAAGCTGGCCAACCAATGTGAACCGGAGTAGTGTTGGTCAGAAACCGCTGCGACACCTTCGTCAGCATGAACTTTGGCGCTGGCAACTAAGGCGGCTTTGCGGTTATCGTTAGCTGGCAACGCACGTGCAACATTGTATAAATTCCAAGCACGCGATGAATTAACGCCATCGAGGTGGACTAATTTTCCATCGGATGCATCTTTGACAATACCAGGTGCCAGCCAATCGCTTGAACCATCAGTTGGAATGGTAGGTAAAAAAGCACTCAGCCACTCACTGAACTCTTTGGCGCTTAAAACGCGACGCATTAAATCGGCTTCCATCAAACAAGGAGAGAGAAAGTCTTCACCACTGGGTTCGTAAGACAGCGGACAATTTACATCCTTGCTATGAAAAGCCATAGAGCGTTGAATAATTAATGACTCCATTTCCGTATCGTTAACTTCACGCGCCCAATCCAAGATAAGCCCAAACGCAAAGGCACTCTGATTATGTGTGCCTAAGCGAATAGGGTAAACCAGCTTGGGCAACCACTGTTTTATACTTTGAGCAATATCCTGTTCCAGCGGCTCGAGAA
>CAZJWW010000074.1:9801-13832 GCA_964549895.1 uncultured Gammaproteobacteria bacterium | reverse complement strand
TGAGCTGTTGTTCTTTAGAACCATTAACCCAAATGAATATCTAGGTTACAACGATGAAACACTAGATCGCCTTTGCCCACAGGGCCACGGTAATCCGTTTTCAAATACCACCGCGGCGACTGAAAATTGCGGTGTTTATGCAGGTCACTGGCTGTATGAAGCTGGCTCTCCCTCTACGGCTGCAATAACAGCAAATGCAACCAGCGTTAGAGTTAACGATATTTCTCGCTTCAATGTTGGGGAATTCGTGGTTATCTACGATGCGCCCGCGGGATCATTTAATAATGCTGAGCATGCAAAAATTAATGGTATTAATACTTCCACTAGCACTTTAATCATTGATCGCGGATTTAAATCGAACGCGGTGGCGCACGCAAGTGGTTCAATTGTTGCACAACACGCCCGCGGTTTTGGCAATCCAAACCCTCGTAACTGGCGTTACAATCTGAGCACACAGTCGCCAACCGATGCCAATGGTAGAACTTACGGTCAGGTTTTGCCAATTTGGATTGAACAAAATATTAGTCTTGACTTGATTGGACGGCCGACCGAAGCGGACGTATCGGGCATTCTGTTTGACTCAGATTTTCACTTTATATTCCAAAATCAAAGTGCAGACGTCAACAATGACTTAGTCGTTGACAATGGTGTTAGTGCTGGCGGAGTAAATTGGTATGGGCTTGGAATGCAACAATTCTACGAGCGCGTCAGAGATCGCTTCCCAAATTTAATTCTCAGTGGCGGTATCCGCGATTCGCGTGCTTTTGCTACTTTGAATGGCACACAGTTCGAAGGGTTTCCAGGCTTCGCTGATTTTTTCTCTCCAGATCCAGAGTACGACAACATAAGCGCATTGCTTAATAACTATAGCCTAAATACAAGACATCGCAGTACGGGGCCGGCGCACTCTCATATTTTGAGTAAGACACCGTCTAAAATATATCCATTCAACGAGAACCCAGCGAACGTTAGCAATAGAACCTTTCGTTTTTCTCTAGGGCTCACTTTGCTCGAAGATGGCTATTTTGGTTTTCGCAATGATCCCAACACGCCAGATGTGTGGTTCGATGAATATGCGGTGGATATAACACGCGGCTCGGCTGATTATGGGCGTGCCATACCGTCAACTCCAAACGATGAAGCTAAAGTGCGCGCGCATCGAGGTTGGTTAGGTCAACCTAGCGGTGTTAGAACACGCATTTACTCGGATACAGAATTTGCCATACAACAAGCGCTGTTAAGCGGCACTTTTGATGCCAACATCAATAACTGGGAAGGCATTCAGCTCGCTGTTTCGCGATCTACTAGTGTGACTCAAGATGGTGCTGGTTCATTGCGAGTAGGAAATCATCTTGGCGGCTATCAGCGAGAATTCGATGCTGCAGTTAGAGGTCCTGTTACCAATGTGCGCAACGGACGAGAGTATACATTGGTATTCTCAGCCAGAGCTAATGCAATTCGCGAGATGAGTGTTTCGATTGGCGGACATAGCGAACGTTTTTATTTACGACCTGAATGGCAACGATATGTCATGACATTTAGGTCAAATGAGACTGGTGAGACGCGACCGCGATTTAATTTAGGCAGAGAGAACAACGTAGTATTTCTCGACACCGTGCATTTTTTCGAAGGCAACGCCAACGTATTTCGTCGCGATTTTGACAATGGCATAGTCGTAGTCAATGCTACAAACACTACGCGCACCATTCCTTTAAATGACACGTTTCAGCGCATTCGTGGCCAACAAGACAGCTCATTCAATAATGGTAGCTTCGTTTCTAACTTAACATTGCCGCCCTTCGATTCCGCTATTTTATTACGAACCGAAAACGACCAACCGCAAGCCGATGTCCAATCTCCGTGGATTACTATTAATTCGCCAACTAAACTTCGAGTTGGCCCTATCACAGACACCACTATCGTTGTTACTGATCAATTAGCCATCAACGCCAGTAGTGTACAGCTGAGCCCCGATAATACAGCTGGGGTATCCAACTTTAATTGTTCTCAGGCATCGATAAAGCAAGTCAATTGTTCATTGAACATCATCAGCTCTGGTGACCTACAAATTCGTGCTAACGATGCCGCAGGCAATCGCTCAGTTGAAACTGAAACCTCCTTCCAGGTTAATGGTGGCACGACTGGCGATGGCACGCCGCCGGTAATGATAATAACGGCGCCAACGAGGACCAGTAACAGCGCGATAACTAATACCACGGTTCGCGCTACCGATAATATTGAGATAGATGCGGCTGATGTAGAAATACTTGAAGAAACTACCGCTGGAGTAAGCAATTTTGTGTGCCAACAGGCCGGCGCTAAAACAGTCAATTGTACTATGCGGATATTCAGAAGTGGCGATCTAAGATTGATGGCCACTGATCTGGGCGGCAATTTTCATCGCGCCTCTATCAATGGTTATGTGATCAATACTGGCAGTGGTTCCGGTGATACCAGCCGTCCAAATATAACCATTACTGCGCCGACCAAGGTAAGCAATAGCATCATCAGAGACACGACCATTATCGCCGAAGACAACATAGGTATTAATGTACAATCTGTGGAACTGCGAAATTCCAGTACCGCTGAAACGGCGAATTTTAATTGCCAGCAAGATGGTGCAACGAAAGTTCGTTGTACAGTGGATATCGTAAGCTCTGGTAATATTACATTGCGCGCAATAGATAATGCCGGTAATGAAATGTTTAGAAGTGAAACCAATTACCAAATCAACCCGGTCACAGCCGATACCACTCGACCTTTTTTCATTGTCACAGCACCCACTAAAACAAGTCGCTCGACAATTAACGATACCAGTATTGTTGTTAGAGATAACGTTGCTATAGATGCCAGTGCTGTCAGTATTCGCGATGTCAGCACCGTGGGCACCAACAATTTTAGATGTGTACAGAGAACCTTAGTTGAAGTTTTGTGCACCTTAAACATAACCAGTTCTGGCGATCTGCGACTAATTGCCAATGACCGATCTGGGAATACCACATTTAGAAACGAAGACGGTTACCGTATTCTTGATAATAATAGCTTTTTGATGCCGGTCATCATGCTAATTACGAAATAGTAGATCCCTAAGTCTAATTAGAAAAAGGCTAAATAGAAAACTCTGGCTTTAACTAGAACACCTTTGGGTGGAGTCTGAGTTTAGCTGGAAACCGAGTTATCTTGCGCCTTCGATCCTGTTACCAAGTAATCTGCTAATCGCAGCGCCAATGCCACAATCGTGAATGTAGGTGGTGTATGTCCGCCGGTTGGAAATACAGAACTGCCAGCAATATACAGATTGTCTAAGCCGTGAACTTGGCAATTTTCATCCACCACTCCCTGCTCAGCTGAAGCCGACATTCGAGTGGTACCTATTTGATGACAGCCGCCCCAGGTAGAGCTCGGAAATTCGGCATCAGTTTGCATAACCCAATCACGAATATTCAGGCGCCCTATTCCCAGTCGACCAAGTTCTTCACCAATAACTAAACTGGCTTCTTTAACCGTATGTTTATCCAACTCATTCAATTTCCAATGCATACGAATTCTGGGCATATCCAGTGCATCTCGTTGATCGGTCAATGCTATGTAGCTCTCATCGTTTGGCGCTTGCTCGGTGTACATATAAACCTGGTGACTTAATCGCTTTTCTTGTCCAACCAAATCTTCAACCGCCATTTTGAGTTTGGATGAAAAATCCGTGGGCCAATTAAAGTTTTTTATTTCGTTCCACATTGTTTTGAGTATTTTTTTGGCTTCTTCCTCTTGAAAGGTGGCCGAGAAATTTAATATCTCTCGTTCTTGTTGCACGGCTGCCGTAGCGCCCACTCCCAAACGAAAACCATTGTCACCTGCACCTTTGCTTGAGCCCCTAGATGCTCGGCGTTCATACAAAGCACTCAAGGCCTGCGGATCAGATGACACAATATTGCCGATGTCTACGTGGGGATGATTTTGATAGTTCTTACCGACCATTCCTGACTGATTACCCACACCGGTTGGATTAATCTTATTGGATGCCAATAACAAAC
>CAZJWW010000074.1:0-9791 GCA_964549895.1 uncultured Gammaproteobacteria bacterium | reverse complement strand
GTGGCAATAATATAACGGTTGGCGCGAATAACGGCATGATTGCCTGATAAGGAACGAATCACTATTGAGTTGACTTTTGTTTCCGATGGATCCGTTGCGATCTCCACCGCATTGGCATGCATTAACACGGTAACATTTGAGGACGATTCTAATTCGGCACGATATTTTTGCCCGAATCGAGTCGGCGTACTAAACGACCAAAACATCGATTCAAGTTTACTCGAAGAATAATTTGGCAAATCTTGTAAACCGCTTTGGGCGGCCGTGAAAATTGGATTCTGTAAGTCACAGTACTTGTTAGCCGCCTGATAATAAGGTTCAAGATCGGATCGAGAAATAGGCCACCCACTATTGGGTATCCACGCGCGAGATTCAAAGTCTATTTCATCCAAAGGACGACACCAACCTGCCCAGTGATTTGTCGTGCCCCCAAAGAAACGCTGTCGACACGCATTATTCGGATTAAATCGAGTTCCGGTTACATTGGCATCGGTATCTTCGTCGACCGTCAAGGTATTTAGATCGGTGGTTGCTTGATCCGGAAATTGGCCGCCGCTTTCCAGCAACAATACGTCCAAACCTTTGTTCATTAAGGCATGTGCAATGGTTATACCGGCTGCGCCTGCGCCAACTATACAAACATCAGCTTCTAGCGTTTTACCAATCGCCGCATCATTGAAATCTTTGATCATGGTCTTCTCCTGGTTTTAGCTATTGGATGTCGCCATAGCGGCTAAAGCACATAAACTAACTTCCGCATTGGACAGGACCCAACCATCAATGCACTGAATATTACCTGATTCAAAATCAAGCACCAGTTGCGCCTCAAATAAACGTTTGGCCGATGCATGATCTTGTTGATTATTTACGCCGACGGCTCGTTTAAGTATCGCCTCGTTAGCCAACTCGGGTTTGTCTGATAAATATTGACGCCCCAATTCAGCGGCACTTTGTGAATTTTTTAACAGCCGCAATAACTCATGGGTATCAGCGCTTAGCGGTTGCGGAGAGCTATTGACTTGGCCATGATCGTGATCGTCTGCAAAACAATTTCCAACAGCAAACAAAACGGGCGTCAGGATAAAATGTCTTCGGTTCATAATTATTCCATTAAATGGTCTTAGTAAATTTTGAAAAACAATTGTTTATAGATGTTTCTCTAGAACGTTTTCATATTGTTGCAATATAGTCAACCAAGTGAACTTCTCTTTGAAGCGTTGATGACTGGCTGTCGCGGCAGCTTTAAGCAAAGATTCGTCCGCCATTATATTGTCCAACAGCTGTTCGCAGTCATGGCGGTCAGTAAAGTAAAACTGCCCACCACCAGCGACCCATTTATTGAAATGATTGTTATGCGCAACCACCGCATTGCCCGCACCCATGGCTTCTACTAAAGAAGGGTTGGTACCACCTACTTGGTGGCCATGAAAGTAGGCTGCCGCATGATATCGCAGTGCACCTACAACATCTGTTTCATAAATTGCACCAACAAATAAAACCTCATCTGAAGCGGCCGATTTTACTTGTTGATGGTACTCATGAACATCTTCATAGTTACCCAGTACCACGAGTTTCATGTTTCTTGGCTTGGTAGAAAATGCCTGCACAATTTCTAAAATTGAATTTTCAGGCTCAGGTCGCGCAATAATAATACCGTAACCGCCAGGGACTAAGTCGAAAAGATCTAGGGAGTCTGTGGGCGCCGTAGAAATATCGTCGGCACCATAGGGTATCACTGTGATTTTTTCGGCCGCGACATTGCGAGTTAAATGCGTTTTGATTTCAGGGTGATCGGCCACCAAATGATTAGCAAACCAACTGCCCAATTTTTCATTTATATAAAACCAGGTCTTTAGAACAAAGTTCCACTTTTGACGTTTCCACTCAATACCGTCCATATTCATTACATTAGTAATGCCTTTTAGACGAAACCAAGCACAAAAAATAGCCGTGTTATAGCCAAGGGTTAACATTAAGCCGCCACTATTAGCCGCATGAACAATACTTTTCCAATCGAAAATAAACGTGCTTAGAGGCCCACTTTGTGAAACTGATATGGTTACCAATTTAACGCCTCGCCAACTTGATTCCTCGATTGGGGCCGAGCCTTCGGCCTGACAATATACAGTAACATCCCAACCCTGTTCTACCAGATAAGGAGCTAGGCCTTGAGCAAATGATTCGAAGCCTCCGTGTGCAGCTGGTATGCCTCGAATGCCGAGTACTGATAGTCGTTTATTCATCTGTGCTTTCACTATTTGTATAATTTTCGTTTTAGCTGCGAAACAGCTCGAGAGCCGTCTCAGACTGCATGCTCGTTTAAGCGTTTACTACTCTCGGTGGCGTTACGCCCAAACTTTGATACAGTGCTACAGTTTTATCCACGTACTGTTCCTTAGAATAGGTTTTTTCCACATACTCTCGAGCGAACTTACCCATCTCAATTAATCTCGAATCAGCTATATCCGTCACTTCTCGCATTTTTTCTGCAAGTTGATCAATATTGCCGCTTTCAAATAAAAAGCCTGTTTCGCCGTCGACGATCATTTCAGGTATGCCACCAATATTCGCTCCGATAACAGTTTTGCCAAAAGCATACGCTTCCAGAATACTAATCGGAGCATTCTCATACCATTGAGATGCCAATATGATTGAGCGGCTGCCCCGCACCAAGTCGTGCAATGTATCACCCGAACAAAAACCTTTAAACTCTACATTAGCGTTCAGGTCTGCAGCCAGTTTATGCAAATTTTCTTCTTCGGGCCCGGTACCAGCAAATACCACTTTAGAACCGTTTTTAGCACTTGCTCTAATTAAGGTGTCGGCACCCTTTTCTTCGGCAAGTCGACCAAAAAACAAAAAATAATCGCCCGGTTGATAGTCTGGCACATATCCGTCATAGTGAATAAAATTAGGCACGTACAGTATCATTTCTTCCGGCCAACCCCACTCTACGAGCTTATCTTTGAAGAATCGACTGGGCGTAACGATACTACTAAGATTATTTCGATAGCTTTTAAGCATACGGTTAAAGTAGGCTTCCACCATAACCAAACCACTCACAGCCAAGGAATTGTGCAGGCATTTGTGTTTTAGCATATGAAGGTAATTGCCGGTTTTACATCGTTCGCAAATACCACCGCTGTTCATCATTTTATAGGCAGGACAGGCAATTTTTAGATCGTGCGCAGTTAATACGATAGGGACGCCAGCCTTTTTTAAGACTGGCATAACCGAGGGTGATAAGTGGTGATAAATACAATGAGCATGCGCAATGGTAGGTTGAAACTCCTCTATAACCTTTCTTAGTTTGCGCTGTGCCTCTAAAGAATAAACAGCCTTCATCGACATATTTAATTTTTGCAGAATGTTGTAGTCGTGTGCTAACTCTAATTCCTCGACAAAGTACTTAGACCAGGGAGTTTCTACATTCTTGGGGTGATGCATCGAAAAAAATGCATTTTCCCAACCGAGGTCATCGAATAACTTTGCATGATCAAAATACACAGCATCTGATCCTCCGCGCCGATAGTGATAGCTGTTTAATGAGAGTAATCGAGACATTTTTTTCCAGTAGTTTTATAAAACAAATAGTTGTGTGAACAGAGGGGTATAATTTGTATAGAGTTCAGTAAAAAATCGTGAATTAAATTAGCTACTCGAGGCACGATTCGTAATAGACCTCAATTGAACTAAGGCACGTTTAAAATTGAATAGCACCACGCCGATCACGTGAACAGGAAACTTTAATAAAAGCACTAACAGACCCAATATGGGCCAGCCCTTTTTTTCGGTCGGTTCATATCCATAGTGCGACATGGTTGTTGCACATAATTTCTCAGAAACCAGTTGCTCAGCGGAGCTGAGGTTTTTCTTCCAACTTTCAACTGTCGCATTTGATATGCCAGTTGCGGGACTCTTGTTATGTTGATGTGAAGAGCCTATGTGCTCGATATCTAACATCTTATCTTGAAATTCGATTCCTAAGGATTGACACAAATTCCGTAAGGTGAGCTCTGGTGCTTCCAATAGTTTCTCAAACTTAATGACATGAAAGCGCTCATGCGATTCGTGCTTTTTGGCGAGGCTATTTGCATTCGACCAAAGCTTTGACAAGGTAATGGGGTGATAATTAGTCCACATTCTAATCACTTCTAATTTTGGAATGCTGTCGCCACCCAAAAACTTTAAACGCCATTTACTTTTTTGTGAGGCTAATACCGCGCGCGGATCTCGCACCATATGAACAAACTGGGCGTGCGGATATGCTTTGAGAATTGCCTCAGCAAAGAAAACATTTCTCGGCGTTTGCTCGGCAATAGAAGGTGTTCCTTTTAGTTCGCCAACGGCAAATACTGATTGTTCAAAAACGTCGGCGGCTGTCACTTCTTGATCACCCAATCGTTCAAGCACCGTTTGTAGTATAGCAGTGTCTCGCAGAGGGCGATCGCCAGCCCAAATACCGTGTGCATCTCGTTGCAAAATAGCTGAGGCAAGCTTGTGTTGCTCGGACACAGTCAACGGCTGATGTAGAGTCTCTGAGGTAATCAAATCTCCAAACACATGCAATTCATTGATGTCGTGTATTTCACTGTGCTGATCTAAAATGTGACACATCATGGTTGTGCCAGATCGCGATGCACCAGATACAAATATAATTTTTTTACGTAAGTCCATAACTGTGTTACTGGCCCATGCCGATGGCTGAATACTTGTCTTCTACTAAAAGTATCATCATTGCAAAATCTCAAGATATTTGCCTTGTACCATTGAGGACAAATAGTCGTATGATCGGTTTGCATAAACGAAGGGGCGACCTTTTTCTGCCATGCTAGCGTGCATAGTATTGTCTCTAATTAGCGTAATCACCGCTTCGGCAAACGCTTTCGGTTCATAATCTGCCACTAAACCGGTCTCGCCTTCTTCAACAATAGTGCCCTGATCACCCACATCATTGACTACCGAGGGAACTGAAAGAGCCATATATTCAACCGCTTTGGTCGGTGAACAAGTATCCAAAACAGGGTTTGGTGGTAGCGCGGCCATACCGACACGACATGCCTTAACGTAACGCCAAGCCTCGATTCGGTCTATAAATCCAGTAAAAATAACGTTCTCTTCTAAGTCTAGCCGTTTCGCTTCATCGTGCAATAGTTGCATGTCTTCGTCTTTACCGTGCCCAATCAACAGTAAGACCGTATTCGGCTCTTCCTTAATAACTTCGTGGAGCACACGAATAAAGAAATCAATGCGCCTAATGGCAATCATAGTTCCCAAATAAACAATGGCGTGTTTGCCCTCGAGCCGAGAATCTGATTTTGGCGTTAGATTTAATTCCAAATCACTATTACTAACACCCATAGGCACAATTGTTAATTTGCCATCGAAAGACCCTAGCTTGCTTACATGGATTTCCATACGATCGGACTGAACAAAAGTGTGGTCGGCAAAAGGAACAATAATTTTGTAAAGGTAAAAACCAGTTATTTTAGATCTTGCCCAAAGATAGGCCGCTTTAAGATAACTCTGCCGTGACCAACTGTCTTCAGCCGCAATCAAATCACCTTCTACAAAGGTGTACGACATCCAATATACAAATTTTGCTTTGTTAAACTTACAGACAATTAAACCTAATAACGAAGCAAAGGTTTTATCGCGCACTTGCACGATGTCATAATTATTCTTTAGGATTTGCGGGATAATTTTAAAATCGTGCAGCAAAGTTAGTGGCTTATTAAGCGCTCTATTGATAAATGAAGTTCCAGCTAGAGATTTGCCCAGAAAAATCCTCTCTCTATGGTCCACTTCTATCAATTGAGAGTCTTTGGCTTCTTCAGAAATCATCATCCAATCCACTGAGTGCCCAAAGCCTATAAACTCTTTGGAAAAGAGTTCAGTCAAATCGACTCGAAAGGTGGGGTAGCTATCGCGGCACACCTGCAGCAGTTTGATTTTTTTACTATCCATGACTCATTATTATTATTAATTGTTACTAAGCGAAGAACTATTATTTTGGCAAACTGTGATAGCTAATTCTCTTATGCTCCGTTCTTTGAAAATTAAGCTGCTTTTATAAAGAATGCTATCTTGATTAAAGCAGCCATGTAGAGCTCGTTACTAGCAAATCCCTACAACATTCCCAAAGCGTTAATTGCTAGTTTTTCTAATGCCAGAACACCAACATTTAATTTGTGAATGCGACTATAGCAACCTTCATTTGATATTCCTAGAGCCATACAAATCAATATTTTTAAGTTTTGTAAAACTTGTGCCACAAGTGCAATAACTCGGTAAATATGAACTTATCAAAGGAATATCCAGATGCTCGTCAATCGAGAAGATTCTCATGAAACTATCGGTGGATTTTGATCTTTTTACGACGTAGCATAGCGCAAGTTCAGCGACTTACACTGTAGAATAAACAAGGGTAGCGACTCGATTCAATTTAGCGGGCTTATCAAACTAACTATACCTACTGCACCGTACCTCTGCTGCATCAAAACGAAACAAAACGTTAGTACTCAAGCGTCACATTAGGCCTCGTTCAAATATAATCGCTTTTAATTATGAAAAATGCTTCTCCACAAAAACATTTTGGACTGGATTCAATTCGGCAGAGTTTAAAATATTTCCTGTTCGGCAAAGCCTCAAATGCAGTTTTGTCTACAACGATATTGTTTGCTCTGGCGGCATTAATGGAACAAGCTGAATACGCAGCTTTTGTGTCATGGCAAGCTTTAATATTGTTGATTGGAATGATTTCCACATTGGGTATACAGGCGGTGATGCACCGCTTCTTACCCGAGCTTAGAACCGATGGCAATCCGCTTGTTTACAGGCTGTTGACCACGGGCGTGTCACTGCGATTTTTGCTCGCCCTGTTGATCATGGTGGTTTTAATTTTTAATCTGCCATATCTAGTATCGTTGCTTAATATCCCTAACGAAGATGACTTGCTAGCGCTATTCTTATTGATTGGTGCGATTCGACTGACTGGCTTGTCTTTATCTCAGGCCTGTGATGCTTTGCTTTGGCAACGTCTTACGCAGACCGGACTGGTAGCTACAAATATTTTTAGAGTCTGCGCTATTTTTGTCGTGCACTATACTGTCGGCGTTACCCTGACGAATATCGTTCTTATTGAGTTCTGTGCAGAAGCACTATTGTTATCCTTGCTGATTTTTGGAGCAAGAAACAAATGGCTTAGTGATTCCACTATTGAATCTATACCTGCGCAAGAATCTTCCGCGACACAGGAATTATTGACAGCTAAACAAACGTCTGTATCCGCGCCTTGGTGGCCAAAGAACCGTGACCGAGTAGTGCGTTATGGTGCTTCCAAATACCTTGTTTCACTCTCAAGAGTACTCTGTGGTAGCGCACCGAATCGGTTGCTGGCCGCTCAATTTTCAAGCAATAGAGAAATCGCTGTTTTTGGTTTTGCCGACAGCATCATGCGCCTAGGGTTGCGTTTTATGCCAGCCATGTTGATGATTGGTTTTATTCGGCCGGTCTTTATTTCGCGATTTACAACCGGTAGCGGATTTTCATCATTGGTGAAGATGTCTAATCTTATTTTTCGTATCAACTTGGCATTGTTAGTAATATTAATAGTCGGTGTACTGGTGCTGGGCGAACCGGTTTTCAATTTGCTTACCAATGATAAATACGGATCCGCCTATTTACTGGTGTGTGGCTTTTTACTGGTGTTGGTATTTGAAGGTTTACGCCAAATTCTCGAGCTACTTATTGAGGTAACGGAACTAAACAAGATTTCCATTTATAGTAATTTAATTCAGTCTGCTTCTTTGATAATAGCAGTACCGTTGTTCTATTTTATTGGGCTGTGGTCAATAGTAATTGCTAATATTATTGGGGCATTGCTGGCCTGCGCGGTTTGTTTTGTACAACTAAACCGTAATAATTTTCACGTGTTTTTTGAAGGTCGGCTGGTTGTGCTGGTCTTGATTGAAGGCATAATCATTTGGGCAATTGGTTTTTACTCATTGCAATGGTTTGACTCAATTATTATCACCTTACTTTGTATAGGTGCATCCACCGTCTTACTTGGTGTTCTTTTACCACCGCTGGAAAAAGAAGAACTGAAACAGCTACGTTCTTTGATTTCCGCTAAAAAGACCAAAACCAACGGGGCATAGGATCGTAGTAGAAGTAATACTACTATTAAGAATAAAAAGGCACGTGCGTCCAGTGTTATAAAGCACTCGTGGCGGCTGTTTAAGCGCCTACACTAGGTGTAATAAAGCGCCTGCGGCGGGTGTAAACAAATAGAAAAGTCCGTGGCGAACATTCGCTCACGGACTTTTCTATTTGACCTGGCTAATGAACACTGTCTCTTACTGACATACCCCTAGGTTTTCTAGATTAAACGCGCTGTTCATCACCAACCTATCTCTACCCACAAATACATTGGCTAAAGAAGGCAGTTGTTGAACCTCGAAACAGGTTTGACTTCCCGTCGGGATTTGAATGTCCAAGCCATCAAGCGCTGAATTGGCGACATTCAATTTGAAGTCTATGCCGTTATCCGTCGGGTCGCTATCAATCACATCATTAGGCTCAAGTTGAACACCTTGCACGGTTATCAAGTTAGTAGAATCTAAAGTGCCTTCGTATGAATCGAACGGCAAGCCGCCCCCCGACACCGTTAAGAACCAAACATCATCAGGCCCTGTCGCTGTACAGTCTTGCCACAAGAACACACCTGGTTCACTAGTTCTATCAAATGTTGGCTCGCCACACTGCGGTGGATCAACCGGCAGGTCACATGAACCGAGGGTATCGAGATTCAATGGCGTGGTGGTTGGCACTTTGTTAACACCAAGTAAAATAGGTGCGTTGGTGCTCGCCATCAAACACGCGTCGCTGCCATTAGGAGCGAAAGTAAATCCGTCTTGACCTGCACCACCAACCGCTAGTGAAAAGACTGCTTCGTCAGGGTTAGTAGTTGTATCAAGCACATCATTGGGTTCAAAACTAAATTCAGACACTCCGGTAAATCCACCCAACGAAGTAATAGTTCCCGTTGCTACGGTTCCACTGATACCGCCTGCTGTTAGTCTTACATTCCAGTTGTTCGTTGGGCAGTCACGCCATAGGAACAAGCCTTGGTCTGTGGCTCTATTGAACACTGGTTCACCACAAGAATCATCCGCTGGGACTGAATCGTCATCGAGTATTACGCCTTGAGCAGTGGTGTTTTGAATAACGCCATTTTCCGGGTTACTAACAACCATGCTCAAAGTTTCATCTGGTTCTGCTAATGCTTCCTCAACAGTAGTAATGCTGCGAGTCAGACTGGTAACACCCGGTTGAAAAGTAACGCGACCCGATCTCGGGACAAAATCAATATTGGCCTGAGCGGTGCCGTCAACCGTCGTAAAGTCAGCTCTCACGGAAGAGGTGCTGGCTTGCGATAGTGTGAAAGTAAATACCACTAGTTCACCCTCAAGTGAGGTATCACCAGAAATACTTATAACAGGCCCCGCGGGTGCATCATCATCTAAAATTGTGACGGTACCCGTACTATTGTTTACTGTAGCATTGGTCAAGTTACTGAGTACCACATTGAACGTCTCGTCGGCTTCGGTCGCGGTATCTTGCAAAGTTGTCAGGGCGATCACCTTAGTTAATTCGCCCGGCGCAAAGCTCAAACTGCCCGTTGCCGCCGTATAATCAGTACCCGCCTGTGCGCTCCCATTGTTCGTAGCAAAATCTACGGTAACCGGTGCCGTACCAGCAGTAGAAAGGCTAACCGTGAGACTGGCTCC